>JBAZCJ010000050.1:0-8792 GCA_041671005.1 Candidatus Woesearchaeota archaeon
TTCTGCACAAAGAACAAGAGAAGCATTATGTGTTACTAAAGGATTAATAAGTGAAATACAACCTAGCACAGTATATCGTGATTCTTCTATTTTAGGAATGCAAAGTACAGAAAAAAATATTGTGAGAGTAGGAACATCATATACATTAAATTCTGAATCATTAGGTGAGATTCTTACAAGTTGCGGTGCAACATCAGTTGCACGAGCTACTCCAGATTATGTAGCACCAACAGTACCAGTTGCAAAAGTTACTCCAGATTATGTAGCACCAACAGTACCAGTTGCAAAAGTTACTCCAGATTATGTAGCACCAACAAACATTCCATCTAATGGGACTAAAGGTTTAACACTTACAGATCGCAGAGGAGAAACTGATCCTTCAATGGTTGACGATTCAAGTGATGGTTTTGATAGAGATGAATCTACAAGATCTACTCCTGTAAGATCTACATCTACTAGATTAACTGCAAGTACTCATGCTACTACAGTAACATGTCCAATGACATTGGAAGCTTCAGTTTATTCAGGAGGAAGTCCTGGAACTACTTCTGGAAGAGTTTTACAAAGTCTTTATGCTACAGGAGCTATTGATCAATATATTCCATGTGATAAAAAAAGAGCTCTTCATGATCTTTTGGAAAGTTCAGAAGGACAATTAGCAGCAAAATTAGTATTGACATCTCTTGAAAATCCAGGTACTAATGTTCAATTTACAAAAAATTATGATAAAAAAGATCCTGCACAAATAATGGCAGCAAGATCAGAAGCTGGTAAACTTTATCAGGCTCTTTGTATTCTTGGACCAGACATGACCGAATCATCTAAACGATTTGCTGTTGCAGCTATTTTGCCTTACAATTTATTTAACCCTAATGAATGGCCAACGTTACCATATGGCGCATTAAAAACTGCAGTAGAAGAAACAACAGGAATGGATTATACTACATTACAAGATGCACTTGTTTTTGGCAGAGAAGAAATGGCATACCAACGATTTGTAGATGCAGGTAGAGATATTAGAACAATTAGCGCATTTGCTCCTGAATTTGGGGTTACACCAAAAAGATTAACTGATTATGTTGCAAAAGCTATTCAAAGACATTCTTCAGATTAATTTTATTATTTTTTTTAACTTTTTTTTGTATTTGTATTTATTTATTAATTTTAGAAACTTATATAAACTCCATTCTCTAAAAAAATACTATGGAAATTGTTTTTCATGGAGCTGCTGGAGAAGTTGGCAGAAGTTGTATAGAAATTGATAATTCTTTTCTTCTGGATGCTGGTTTAAAAATTACTGAAAAAGGAACTGAATATCCTACTTATCTGGATACAAAAAAAATTCAAGCAGTTTTTATTAGTCATGCTCACCTTGATCATACTGGTGCATTGCCTATTTTTAACCATGAGGGATTATCATGCTCGATTTATGCAACACATATGACAAAACTTACAACAGAAGTGCTTCTGAATGATTCGTTTCATATTGAATTAATTACTCATTCTCACGCAGGATATAGTAAAGAAAATATTTTTACTGTTCTTCAACATTTTCATGATGTTTCATATGATGAACAAATTAGTATTAGTAAAGATTTGTCTGCACAATATCTTGATGCAGGACATATTCCTGGGAGTTCATCTATTCTTTTAAATTATAAAAGGAAAAAGATATTATATACTGGTGATATCAATTGGAAATCAACACAGTTAATTGCAGGAGCACATTATACTGCAAACCCAGACATTATGATCTCTGAAAGTACTTATGGAGATAGATTACATCCAAACAGACAAGAATCTGAAAAACAATTTATTGAAGCAATTAAAGATGTGCTGAACAAAGGCGGTTCTATTTTATTGCCTGCATTTGCAGTTGGCAGAGCACAAGAATTAATGATTCTTTTAACAAAATCAGGAATAGATTGTCCTATTTTTCTCGATGGAATGGCAAAAAAGATTACAGAATTGTGCATCACAAATTCTTCATTTGTTAAAAGTTTTAAAGAACTGCAGGATGCGCATAAAAAAGTCCAGCCTATTGTAAGTGAAAATGATAGAAAACGAATTATGCACGAAAAATGTATTATTATTACAACATCTGGAATGGTAACAGGAGGTCCTGTTATGGAATACCTTAAAATGATGTTCTTTGAACCTAAACATGCAATATTTTTGACAGGATATCAGGGAGAAGGAACAAATGGGCGTTTATTATTACAAGAACGATGTGCATATATTGATGGTAAAAAAGTGCAATGGACAGGAAGAATTGAGCAATATGATTTCAGTGCACACGCTGGACAGGATGATTTAATTGAAGCTGTACAAAGAATGAAGCCAAAAGTTTTGATCTTGAACCATGGTGATGATGTAGCATTAGCTGCATTTGCTGATAAAATAAAGCGAATTGTCCCTTCAGTAATTATTGCAAAATTAAATGAAAAGATTGTTGTGAATTAGTATAAGCTTTTTAAAGCGAACCTGATCCCTTTAATTGATGTTTCCACCAGATTTATTAAAAAAACCTGCAGCTATTTTTGAAATTAATGGGCAAGTATATGCTATTTCTGTTCCGATTTTTGAACTATTTAAAGAACAGTATTTTGGGTCTTTTCTTGGACAATATGGATTATCTCATCCAGAATTATATGGAAACTGTAGTTATTGCAAACATGTTCAACTTTCTTCAGAAGAAGTAAAAGATGACGGTACTCATGCTTTAGATACAACTGATACAACCCTTTGTGGATATACAGAAAATTTGGGAATAAGATTAGCATTACCTTTTAAACATCCTACAACTCATAATTTAGTTTATGCAGTTCCTCCTTCTGATAAAAATATATGTTGTGGAATAAGGATGTCTTTGTTTGCATTATATTTACATGAAAATGGTATTTTGGTCCCTTATAAAAGAGAAGATTTAACATTTGATTTTAAACCTCTTCCTGTTATTGCTAAACCTTCTCCTCTCGAAACGATCATTGGAGAGGCATAATCTCTGCAAAATTAAAGTATGGAAATCTATATATACAATCAATACATAAAATTGTATTATGAACACTCTTTATTATAATAAATCTGTTTCTGAAGTATTAACTTTTTTAAAAACGTCTGAAACAGGATTAACTACAGAAGAAGTGGGGAGTAGGTTAAATCAGTATGGTCATAATCTTCTTAAAGAAAAAAAGAAAATTAATCCTGTTATAATTTTTTTAAGTCAGTTTAACAGTATTGTTGTGTATATTCTTATTGGTGCAATAAGCATCTCATTATTTCTTAAAGAATATGTTGATGCATATGTTATTCTTGCAATTCTTATTTTTAACGCAATTTTTGGTTTTATTCAAGAATATCGTGCAGAAAAATCTATTGAAGCATTAAAAAAAATGACTTCATTACATGCAACAGTATTAAGAAATAATCAGGTACATAAAATTAATGCAGAAGATATAGTTCCAGGAGATATACTGCTTCTTGAAGAAGGGGATAAAATTCCTGCAGATTGTAGAATTATTGAATCAATCCATTTCAAAACACAAGAGGCTGCATTAACAGGAGAATCAACATCGATTGAAAAAATTATTGAATCATTATCGGGTATACATTCTCTTGCTGATCAGAAAAATATTATTTTTGCAGGGACTATTGCAACGTCAGGAAGAGCAAAAGCAGTCGTTACAGCAACTGGTATGAATATGGAAATTGGTAAGATTGCAACATTGATGAATGAAGCAGAGGAACATGATACTCCTTTACAAAAAAATCTTAATTCTGTTGGAAGAATTATGGGGGTTTCTGTGATTGTTATTTGTATTATTGTTTTTGCATTATCTGCCCTAAAAGGTTTACCGTTATTGCCAGCTTTTTTAGCATCTGTTGCACTTGCTGTTGCAGCAATTCCAGAAGGATTGCCTGCGGTGATCACAATTACCCTCGCAATTGGCGTTAAAAAAATGGTTAAAGGTCATGTTCTTGTTAGAAAATTACCTAGTGTTGAAACATTAGGATGTACTACTGTCATTTGCACTGATAAAACAGGCACATTGACAAAAAATGAAATGACTGTACGTCAAATGTATGTTAATAATAAAATTATAGAAGTCACAGGTGTTGGATATGCACCAACAGGTGACTTTTTTATTGGTGGTAAAAAAATTAATCCTTCATCAGCTGAACTTCTTCTTAAAATTGGTTTGTTGAATAATAATGCTCATATTGAAGATAATCAAATAATTGGGGATCCTACAGAAGCATGTTTATTAGTAACTGCTGCAAAAGCACAGCTTGATAAAGAAAAATTAAATATAAATGAAAAACGTATAGAAGAAATAATTTTTTCTTCAGAACGAAAACGCATGAGTACTATTCATACGGTTGGTGCAAAACATGTTATGTACACTAAAGGTGCACCAGACATACTTCTTCATTTATGTAAAAAAATAAATATTAATGGGAAAGTACGTGCATTGACAGCTGTTGATAAAAAAGCAATAGTCACGGCAACAAATAAATTTTCTTCTACTGCACTTAGGGTTTTGGGATTTGCATATAAAGAATTTACTCATAAAAAAATTACTTATACTGAAGACGATGAAACTGATCTTGTTTTTGTTGGGTTACAAGCAATGATTGATCCTCCACGAGATGAAGTAAAAGATGCTTTACGAAAATGTAAAGAAGCAGGAATAAGAGTTATTATGATCACAGGAGATCATGAATCAACTGCACGTGCAATTGGTCAAGAATTAGGTATAGGTTCTACAGTTATGACAGGCAAAGAACTTGCAACTGTAAACCTTAGTGATGTTATTGATACAATAAATATTTTTGCACGCGTTAATCCAGAACATAAATTAAAAATTGTAGAAGCATTACAAAAAAAAGGGCATGTTGTTGCAATGACTGGAGATGGTGTTAATGATGCACCTGCACTGAAAAAAGCTGATATTGGCATTGCTATGGGTATAACTGGTACAAATGTTAGTAAAGAAGCATGTCATATGATCCTTACGGATGATAATTTTGCAAGTATTGTTAATGCCGTTGAAGAAGGCAGAGGAATTTATGGAAATATTAAAAAATATTTTGGATTTTTATTATCTGGTAATATTTCAGAAGTGCTTATTGTTTTTTTAGCTATTCTTCTTAGTTTTCCATTGCCTCTTGTTGCAGCGCAGATTTTGTTGATTAATCTTGTTACTGATGGATTTCCTGCACTTGCGTTAAGTGTTGATCCTTATGAACCTTCTTTAATGAAACAAAAGCCACGAAAAAAAGAAGAAAAGTTATTCAAAGGTCTTGCCCCATATATTTTTTGGTATCCTCTTACAATGACTATTGCAGCAGTTTTAATGTTTGCTTTTGTATATCCTACAGAAGGACTGCAAAAAGCTCAAACAATGGTCTTTTGTATTATTGCAATATTTGAATTATTTCAAGCATTATCTTGCAGGTCTACTATTCATAGCGCTTTTTCAGTTGGTTTGTTCAAAAATAAATGGCTTATTGGTGCTGTTGCATTATCAGCATCAATTGTTTTAGCAGTTGTGTATGTTCCTGCATTACAACAGCTGTTTGATACAGTTTCATTAAGTGCATTGGAATTTGCAACAATTGTGTTAATATCAATGTCAGGGTATGTTATTATTGAAATCACTAAGGCAATACAGAATAGAAATGTTTCTGTTTAATAGTACTTAAAAGTAGTAAGATAAGTTTTTATATTTCATTTGTTATAATTTTCATGCTGACACGGACATTTCAGTTGTCCTGGAAAGGATGTTAGTGTAGTAGCCTCTATCATGCGTTCAGCTATTACTGTGGTGACTGGACTATAACTCACTGCAGCCGACTTGCGTGTGGTATGCTTATGACATGGCGAAGAAGATAACCTTTAAAGCAGATTGATAAGTGAGATTCGAGTCGATGGTCGCTTAAGGCACTTTTTCACTGAGTCCAGATGTCAGCACTTTTTTTAATATTCTAAACTAAGAGGGGATGAAATGGCAAAAAAGAAATATTCTGGGCGAAAACCAAGTAACAAATCTAAAGTTTCTAAAATTAAAAAATTGTTGAAATATTTAAAAGCACAAAAAACAAAGAAAGGAAAGAAAATAGTAAACTTTTTGAAATCAAAAAAGACTAAGAAAAGTAAAAAAACAAAGAAACGAAGATAAATTTTATTTAATTTTTTACTGAAGTTCCCGAATGGGTTATTGTAATTCTTCTTGTACTTCCTATTTGTTGTACTCTTGTAGGTTCTGTTGTTGTTTCTACTTCATATATAGGATTAGTATATGTTATTGTTGAATTTGATTTTAATGTTTCTGTTATTCTTTGAGATTGTTCATGTATATCTTGTAACATTGCCGCATACAATACTTCATTAGTAGGTACAAGTACATCTAAATAATTTGCAGGAATATGAAATGCTTTTCGATATGTTGGTAAAGATTCAACAACAACAAGATTCGGTTTTCCTATTTCATCAAGAACATAATGTCCACTTTTTATTCCCCTATATACAAATAAATGCTTATAATCTTCATCAGTTTGATCAGTTATTTGAAATACATCTCCAGGGTCTAATAATTGATCTAATGTTTTTTTCTTCATAATCCTTGTAATTATAGTCGATTTATAAATATTTATCTTCATTACTATTTTTAAGGAATGACGTTTTATGATTTTTCTCCTTAAGTTTTATAAATTGGATTTGATTTTTTTGTACTATGGAAAATACCTCTGCATATTTTCAAGAGATTATTGAATTACTCTGTAAAAAGAAGTATTCTTTGAAACAGGTAAATCAACTTAAAGTACAGTTATGCAGAAAACATAATATGAAACATATTCCTACCAGTATTGAAATTATGTTTCATGCAACGCCAGATAAATTGAAGTTTCTTAAGAAAAATATTCTTGCAAAGCCAACAAGAAGTATGAGCGGTGTTGCACCTATTGCTGTTATGACTGCACCATTTCCATGTCCTCATGGGAAATGCATTTTTTGTCCTGGCGGGCCAAACAGTACATTTGGTAACGTGCCTCAAAGTTATACAGGGAAAGAACCATCTACAATGCGTGCAATACGCGGAAATTATGATCCTTTTTTGATTGTATTTAATAGACTTGAACAATTTATTATTTCTGGTCATATGCCAAACAAAGCAGAAATTATTGTTCAAGGAGGTACATTTCCTGCATTACCTGTAGAATATCAAAAGGAATTTATTACTGGAATTTATCAAGCACTTAATGAATTTAGTACCCAGTTTTTCAAAGCTGATGAATTACGGGTGGAAAAAATACGCACCTTTTTTGAATTACCGGCAGATTTTACTGATGAAAAAAGAAGGGTACGATTACAAAAAAAGATTCTAGCATTAAAAAAGAAAACTACTTTTTTGAAAGAACAAAAAAGAAATGAAACTGCTGCAATTCGTTGTGTTGGACTAACTATTGAAACAAAACCAGACTGGGGTTTTGTTGAACACGGAAGAAATATGCTTGAATTAGGGGTTACTCGCATTGAATTAGGGGTGCAAAGTGTTTATGAAGAACCACTCAAAGTATGTCACAGAGGTCATACAATTGCAGATACACAAAAATCCATTCAAGAACTCAAAGACTTAGGATTTAAATTGAATTATCATTACATGCTTGGTTTGCCTGGCGTAACAAAAGAAATGGAAGCTGTTGGATTGCGTCAATTGTTTGAGAATCCTGCATACAAACCTGACATGCTTAAAATATATCCTTGCATGGTCATGAGTGGGACTCCTCTCTATCAGCTGTGGAAAGCGGGTAAATTTATTCCAATGACAACGACAACTGCTGCAGAACTTATTGCAGAATTTATGCGGTATGTTCCTTCATACTGCAGAGTTATGAGAGTACAGCGAGATATTCCTACTTACATGACAGAAGCAGGTGTTGACAGAACTAATCTTAGACAATATATTGATAAAATTATGCAAGATAAAAATATTCAAACGCAGGAAATTAGAAGCAGAGAAATTGAACGTGTGCTTTATAAAAATCCAGAACTTGTTTTTAAAAAACCATCTATCAAAATAATGGAATATAATGCATCTGGTAAAGAATTTTTTATTTCTCTTGAAGATAATAATGCCTTGTTTGGATTTGTACGCATGCGGTTCCCATCACAATGTTTACGAAAAGAAATTACTTCACAAACTGCATTGATAAGAGAATTACATGTATATGGCTCTGCAACTGCATTTGGAAAAAAAGGGACAGTACAACATAGAGGATTAGGTAAACAATTAATGAAAACTGCAGAAAAAATTGCAAAGAAGTATGGAAAGAATAAAATAGTAGTAATCTCTGCAGTAGGCACACGAGAATATTATAAAAAGATTGGATACAAAAAAGAAGGCGTGTATATGGTGAGGAAGATTTAAATGATCGGAATTAATGATGATGAACTAGTAGAGTTTCATAATAAAGATAAAGTGGTGTTTAAACCAAAATTTGTTGAACATTATAGTAAATTAACTGATTTTGAAGTTTTTAAAAAATATTCATTGTCTTTTCTTCGTCGATCTATTCGTGTTAATACACTAAAAACTACTGTTGAAGATATGAAAACAGCATTATCTCCCAACTGGGATTTGAAACAAGTTCCCTGGTGCAAAGAAGGATTTTGGATAGAATCAAATGCAGAAGAAAAAAGAAGAGATGTTGGAAATCTTATTGAACATTCTTTAGGTTTTATTTATATTCAAGAAGCAGCATCAATGATTCCACCAGTTGTTCTTGAT
>JBAZCJ010000051.1:0-8712 GCA_041671005.1 Candidatus Woesearchaeota archaeon
ATTTAAAAAAGCAATTCCTAAAATGACTATTGCAACAGATATTATTGTTGGATTTCCAGGAGAGACAGAAGAAGATTTTCAGCAAACACTTGAATTAATAGAAGAAACAACTCCTGTTGTTGTAAACATTTCTCGATTTGTTCCACGGCCAAATACAGTTGCTGCAACAATGAAGCTGGTTGCAACAAACATTGTAAAACTTCGTTCAAAAAAATTAACAGACGTTTCAATACAAATACGAACGCAAGGAAATAAAGAATGGCTGGGTTGGAAAGGTAAAATTCTTATTGATGAAAACGGTAAAAACAAAACAATGATTGGAAGAAATTATGCGTATAAACCAGTAATTGTTAATGAGAATTATAACTTAGGAGAAGAAATTGAAGTAACAATTAAAGAAACCGGCATTGATGATTTAAGGGTTTAACATTCATTAAATTTCTTTTTCATAGCATTTATATATAGCCTTATTCTAAAAATAGGTATAAAATATCAGAGGTGAAATCATGCCAGCAAAGAAAAAACCTGTAAAAAAAACAGCTAAAAAGAAAAAATGTTGCTGTTGTTAATTATTTAATTTTTTTATTCTTTTTTTTATGTTCAAAAAAATCAAACTATTTTTCGTAATTCTTCAGGAATTTTGTTCCAGTCTTCTAAGAACTTTTGCAATCCACTATCAGTTAATGCATGTTTAAACAGTTGATCAATAACAGCTGGGGGACATGTTGCAACATCAGCGCCTGCAAGTGCAGCTTCTTTTACGTGAATTGAATGTCGAAGACTTGCTGCAAGTATTTTGGTTTCAAAACCATAATTGTCAAATATAGTTCGTATTTCATCAATAAGATCTATTCCATTTTGACCAATATCATCTAATCGTCCAACAAATGGACTCACATATGTCGCTCCAGCTTTTGCTGCAAGCAATGCTTGATTTGCTGAAAATATGAGTGTGCAGTTTGTTTTAATGTCATGTTTAGAGAAAAATACAATTGCTTTAATGCCTTCAGGAGTCATTGGAACTTTTATTACAACATTTTCATGTATTTTTGCAAGTTCAATTCCTTCTTCAATCATGCCTTCATAAGTAACACTAATGACCTCAGCACTGATAGGTCCATTAACAATTTCACAAATTTCTTTAATTACATCTTTAAAATTCTTGCCAACTTTAACAACAAGACTTGGGTTTGTAGTAACTCCATCAATAATTCCTAAAGAATATAATCGTTTAATTTCATTAATGTCTGCAGTATCAACAAATAGTTTCATTGAAACACCTCTGTTCCTTCATAAACGTTCATAGCAAAGTCAACATCTTTATTTCCATATGTTATTGCAGCTATGGCAGCGCACATGCGTACAGCATTCTGCAACGTTTTTTGATGAATATTTCTCCCTGTTGCGTTTCCTTGTGCACCACTAATATGAATTTGTTTATGTAATGTTGTGAGAAATTTTTTAACATTAGTGCTTGAACCGCCAGAAGTTATCAATGCAGTTCTTCCTGCAGCAGCAACTGCTTCTTTGAAAATTTCTTCACTTGTCATGTTCTCTTTTTTAGGATAATTAACTTTAACAAAATCTGCTCCTAAACAACATGCAACCCCTGCACCTCCTGCAATGATATGCGGATCTTTTTCATCAGGTACAGCAAGTCCTCGAGGATAAACCCAGAGTACAACAAGCATGCCTTCTCTGTGTGCAGCAGCAACAAGTCTTCCTGCTTCTGCAAGCATTTCTGATTCATAGGAACTACCAACATAAACTGTATACCCTACTCCGACAATGTTTAATCCGCTGTTTCTTTTTAATGCAAGAACATCATCAAATGAAACAAGTTGTTTACTGATTTGTTCTGCTTGTTTTGTTTTTACTAGGTGAGATTTGGAATTCATTTTGATAAGGTATGGTACATCTGCATATTGTTTACCATATTGTACAACTAATCCGTATTGTGCAGCAAAAACACCAATTTGTTTTTTTGCCTGATGTGCGATTTTGAAAAGATGTTCAGGGTCTGCATCATCTGCAGGGATGATTCCTTCTTCAAAAGGTCCATAAAAATCATCATTTAAATGTTCAATTTTTTGGTCACCTGCAAATAAAAATAATTTTCCTGTTTCTTTTGTTACAGTAAGATAATTGTGGATATATGATGCTGTATTTCCTGTTGGAACATCTGCTGGTACATGTACGTCCTTGTCTTCCATTTTCTCCCCTCTATGTTTTTGTAAAAATAAATTTATTTTTTCAATTTCATATGTACTCCCTAAATAAAAAGGAGATCGCTGATGCAATTCTTTTTTTTCAATGTCAAGAATTCTTTGAATTCCATTTGTTGCTGCTCCACCTGCTTGTTCTGCAATAAATGCTAATGGTGCAAGTTCGTAGAGTAATCGTAATTTGCCAAGTGGTGCATCAGTTAAAGCAGGATATGTAAAAACTCCTCCACCTTTAAAAATAATTTGGTTGCAATCTGTAACAAGACAACCGCTGTATCGAAGTTTGTATTCTTGTTGTTCAAGAAAATCAATGTATGCTCTGTGTTCTGAAGTCCATTTTGATTTTAATCCCCCTATACTGTAAATTTTTCCTTTTTCTTTCATGCGGACATTTTCTTGAATAACAACATATTCTTCATTACAAAGCAGGCAATCATGAACTCCGTTTCCTGTTGTGTAAACCAGATGTGTTGTTGGTCCATAAACAATGTATGCAGCACCAATAAGAGTTCCTGATAAAACAGATCCTTTCCATATGCCAAGAATTGTACCGATAGTAAGATTGACATCAAATAAAGAAGAGCCATCAAGGGGATCTATTGCAATAGAATAATCTGCTGTTGGATTAACACATATGACTTTTTCTTGTTCTTCAGAAGCATATTCTTTAATGTTGAAATGCTGTTGAAATAATGCCAGCCATGTTTTGTCTGCAATAAGATCTCGTTCAATTTGTCTATCTCCTGTTGCATTTTCAAATTCAGTATATTTTGTATTTTCAGGATTGAATAATGTAAAAATTTTTTTACTTCCTTCTGCAAATGTTAAAAGAATGTTTCTAATTTCTGAATCTTCTGTAATAAGTTTTTCCTGAAGTTTCATAATCAATCTCCTATGTTTTTAAAAGTATGATGTTATCATATAAGATGAAGAGTTAACAATTTATATGTTTTACTATTGATTACAAAAACCACCATAATAAAAATATAATAACTACACATGCTACCCAGAAATATGTAGAATAATGTGGTTCTTCTTCTGGTACTTGTTCAAATCGTGGTAATCCTGTTCTATCGTATTGCATCTTATCAGATTTTTTCATTCTAATTTATATTTTTCGTAATTCCAAAGATATTTATACTACTTTTGTCATGAATAAATAACAAAATGGTTGACTTGCGTCGTGTTATAGGTATTGTCCAAATTTCACTAGGTATTTTTCTTATTCTTGCTACGGCATATTTTAGTAATCTGTTTGCAGCGTCACATATTGCATTTACAGAAAATGCATCATCGCATTTTCAAGTACTTGAACAACAAGGCCTTGCAGGAGGAGAACCAGTACCGCAATATGCAACAATACATACAAATTATATTTTGTTATCAAATCTTTATTTGATGCTTTTATTAAATTTTGGCATAAGTACATTGCTTGTGTTACTTGCAATTATGATGATTTTACAAGGGATTGTCAATAAATTTGCAATACCAAAATTGGGTGTTGGGTATAAACCAATGATTTGGCTTGCACTGATTGGTTTACTGGTTGTGTTTGCATTATTAATGATAACTCAATACTTTGTCGCATATTCATTCTCATAACATTTTCTCGTAACATTTTTATGTATGGACATTGTGTAATTTCACATGAAATATGTTTATATTATAATTGGAGTCATAATTCTTTTGGCATTATTCCCTGTATACCAGCTTTACGCATTACATGCAATTGAAATGCAATCTTTTACAATAACTGATATTTCTTTGAGCAACAATCTTCAATTTATTGTAAATGGTTCAAGTGAATTGTATAATCCTTCTTTGATTCCAGTAACAATAAAAGAAATACGTTATGAAGCATATATAGGAGATGAACAGATATTAAACGGGACTGTTACAGGAAAAAAAATCCCTGCGCGTTCAGGAGAATCATTTACATTTAATCAGCAAATTGAGTGGATTCCAGATATAGAAACTGCGTTAGATATTACTGCAGGAAAAAATGTCACAATGATAATCAAAGGAGAGACAGATGTTTCATATCTTTCAATATTTACAATAACAGGAAATCAGGAAAAAGTAATAGATATTAGCAAAATAATTAAACCTGTGCTTAATAATCAAATTGTAGCAATAAGTAATGCAGTTGGATTCTTTTTAAATTGAGTATCATACTTCCTCATACGAACAGAAACGTTTATATATTCTGGCCTATTTTTGACTACAATGAAAGAGCGGGTAACTTTAACTATTGAACAAAATATTCTTGAAAGTGTCGACAATAGAGTAGATGGATTTAAAATTAAAAATAGATCTCATGCTGTTGAACTTTTACTTATGAAAGCAATGGATCAATCTAGGCCAAAAATTGCATTTATTCTTGCAGGTGGTAAAGGAACACGATTACGACCTATCACAAATGAAATTCCAAAACCAATGATGCCATTGCATGATAAGCCAATTTTACAGCATGCATTAGATCTTTTTAAAAAATATGGAATTACAGAGATTGTGATGTCTATAGGGTATAAAGGAGAAAAAATAAAAGAATATTTTGGTAATGGGACACGATTTGGAGTAAACATTACGTATATTGAAGAAATAGAACCGCTTGGTACAGCTGGTCCATTGAATCTTGCAAGACAATATTTAACAGATACATTTGTTATGTGTAATGCAGATGAATTAAAAAACATTGATTTGAATGAAATGTATCTTTTTCATAAAGATAATGGAGCAATGGCTACTATTGCATTAACAACAGTTCCTGATCCTACACAATATGGTGTTGCAAAATTGATGGGAAGTAAAATTTTAGAATTTATTGAAAAGCCAGCAGCAGGAACTGCTCCCAGCAATTTAATTAATGCAGGGTTATATATTTTAGAACCTTCAGTTTTGGATAGTATTCCAAAAGGAACCAGTTCTATTGAACGGGATGTATTTCCTACTATTGCTACAAACGGGAAATTATTTGGATTTCCATTTTCAGGTCAATGGTTTGATACGGGTACTCTTGAACGCTATGAAGACGCTATGCAGAAATGGACAGATATTGTGTAAGTTATATCTTTAATATATACGCAATAAACATAGTATCTCCGTAAATTTTTATAAATAAACAAATACTGCCTTCATAATATTTAGGAGTATTAAAAAAGATAAATAATAATAACCACTAATATTGGGGTGTTTTAATATGGATGTAAATCCTTATATTTTTCGAGGGTATGATTTAAGGGGAATTGTTGACATAGACATGAACCCAAAAATAGTTGAAGTTATTGGAAAAGCTTATGGAACATTTCTTAGAAGAAGAAAAATACTTCAAGCAGTAGTAGGAAGAGATTGTAGAATAAGTGGAGAAGAATATCAAGCTGCTTTCACTAAAGGGCTAATAAGTACTGGTGTAAATGTTATTGATCTTGGTATAATTATGACACAAATGATGTATTATGGTCAGTATAGGTTTCAGTCAAATGGTGGTGCAATGATCACTGCTTCTCACAATCCAAAAAACTTTAACGGGTTTAAATTAGGAGTAGGTTTTTCAAGGACAACAGAAATGGATGAAGTCCAGGAAATAAGAAAATATGTTGAAACTGAAAAATTTTTTGAAACAAAAGAAATAGGAACTGTAACCAAAGCAGATATAAAAGAAGATTACTTTAATGATGTATTAAAAAGAGTTAAACTAAAAAGAAATTTTAAAGTTGTCATTGATTTTCGGCATGGTACTCCTGCGATGTATGTTCCAGAGCTTTTGTCAAGAGCAGGATGCAAAGTAATTTCTATTCGATCTACTGTGGATGGAGATTTTCCTGCAGGTACTCCAGATCCAACAGATAAAGATTTTATTCAAGAATTATCAAAAGTTGTTTTAAAAGAAAATGCAGATTTCGGTCTTGGTTTTGATGGTGATGGAGATAGAATTGGAGTTGTTGATGAACAAGGTAGAATTTTATGGAATGATGTTTTGATTGCAATATTTGCAAAAGAAATATTAGAACGATTTCCAAATTCAAAGATAGTGTATAACACTCTCTGTTCTCAAGTAGTTGAAAAAGTTATCAAAAATGCAGGAGGTATTCCTGTCATGTGGAGAGTAGGTCATTCTTTTATTAAAAGCAAAATCTCTGAAGAGCATGCAGCTTTTGGCGGAGAGCTTTCAGGACATTTCTTTTTTAATGATAATGCGTATGGGCATGATGATGGAAGTTATGCCGCTTTAAGAATATTAGAATATTTATCAGATAAAAATACAACTCTCAGCGGATTGTATGACACATTCCCTAAATATATTTCTTCTCCAGAAATTAAAATTGGATGTCCTGATAATAAAAAAGTGAGTGTCATAAAAGATCTTTCAAAAAAATTTAAAACAGATTTTCCAGATGCAAAAATTACTGACGATACGGTAATTCCTGGAGATGATGGGACAAGAGCTGATTTTGAAAATGGTATGATAATTTTTCGGTATTCTCAAAATGGGCCTTACATTACTATAAAATTTGAAGCTACTGATGAAAAAACATATCAGGAGAGAAAAAAGTATGTAAGAGATATGCTGGAAAGTTATCCGGATATGATTTGGAAAGATCAGTTATGCGTTAATCTTAGTTCTTTAAAAGATTAATTTTTTAATTAATATACCTTTTTATTATGTTTAGGAAATATTTTAAAATAACAGACAATCAATGAATGCAAATGGAATTCACCACAGAACTTCAAAAAATGTTGCATAAGGGAAAGATTGTGTGTATTGCTGATAAAGATGGTGTTCTTTCTCCTCCTCATGGAAATGTACAGCATATACAGGAAATATTACAGATTGTTGATGCAGGACATATATTTGTTATTGTTTCAGGTGCAAACATTGATAGGGCGAGAAGAGAAATTCTTTCACAATTATTTGGACAAAATCTTACCCTCAAGCAGTGTTCAAATATGTTTTTGATTATGAACAACGGAGCAAGTATTTACTCCTTTGATAAACAAAAAAAAGATGTAACTCAAATATATCATTGTAGCATTCAAGACCATATTTCTGAAAAAACAGTAGAAAAAGTTCTTGATATACTCAAAGAAACAAGAGAAAAATTTTCAGAAATTAAAAAATTAAACAACACTTTAACAGGAATTCAACAAATTAACGATGAAGGGACTCAAATTGTATTTCGCATTTTAGGTCATACCAATGATGATGTATTACGAAAAACATTTGATCCGACGATGAGTAAACGAAAAAAATGGGCAAAATATATTGCTCAGCAATTTAAAAAAGAAAAAATTGATTTGTCTGTGAATGTTGCAGGGACATCTTCTATTAACATTTTAGTTCCAGGAATTTCAAAAGCAAGTGGGATAAAACATTTAAGTTCTTTTTTGAAAATTCCTTTTGAACAAATGATATATCTTGGTGATTCCCTGGCGAAAGAGGAGAATGATAGGGCAGCAGGAGAATTAGTTTATATGACTGTAAATTTTGGTAAACCTATGTATGATTTGAAAAATATAATTAATTCAGAAATAAAAGGGCCTGAAGGATCTAAAACATATTTGACAAAAGTAATTCAAACAATTGAAAACAAATAACTTTAAATATTCTTATTCACTATTTTTCATTAATTAAATTAATTTATCTTTAATAATAAAAAAATGAGGTGTGTTTATATGAAAAAATATTTGATAGGATTAGTTTTAATTGTAGTGCTTTTATTGTCCAGTTGTGGAAACACTGTTATTCTCGGAGGAAGTAATTCTGGAAGTACCTCTGAATTGCAATGTGATGATGATACGTTAAGCAGTGGAGAAACTGATATTGATTGTGGAGGATTATCTTGTGATCCTTGTGGTTTAGATGAAACTTGTGAAAAAGATAGAGATTGTGAATCTCGTTTTTGTCATCCAACATTAGAAACATGTGTTCCTGCTGATTATGATACTGATGGAGACGGTTATCCGGATGTGATTGAATTAAATGCAGGAAGTGATCCAGGAGATGCAACTGATTTTCCTGCAGGATGTGATTTAGCTACAGATTGTACAGTTGACTATGGTTCAACATATTTTTGTGATACGCGGGTACATCAGTGTGTTGAATGTACTCCTATTGGAACAGAATGTGATACATCATATTCTGGAGAAGGAAGAACTTGTAGTTTGGGTGTATGTACTGTAGTAACATCTGATTGTACAGTAGATGGTTGTACTTCGGGAGTGTGTGATAGTACTTTAAAGACTTGTGTAGAATGTACTGATACAGATGTTTCATTATGTGATTCAGCAGCAGGAGAAACTTGTGTTTCAAATGTGTGTACAGCTCCAAGTTCTACATGCACTGTTGATTGTTCCTTAACAAGTCAAGTGTGTGATGAAGCAAGTAGTACTTGTGTAGAATGTACTGATGCAGATGTTTCATTATGTGATTCAGCAGCAGGAGAAACTTGTGTTTCAAATGTGTGTACAGCTCCAAGTTCTACATGCA
>JBAZCJ010000052.1:0-8653 GCA_041671005.1 Candidatus Woesearchaeota archaeon
AAATAAAGGGACATTTACCTACACTATTAATGCAACAAATATTGATGGTTATTCTTCAACACGTAGTTTAACATTTGTTGTGGCAGATGAAACAGAACCAGTGATTACATCTGTTGTTGTTGGTTCTTCAATTTCATATGGAAGTTTAATTTATTTTACTGCAACAGTTACTGATAATATTGCGGTTTCAGCAGTGCGTGTTCTTTTGAACGGGACATATTATACAATGATATATTTAGGCAGTGATACTTATGACATTTCTGTTAATAGTACACGACTTCATGCATTAGGAACATTTAATTATGTTGTGTATGCAAATGATAGTTCAGGTAATAACGCAGATACATACGCAGGGACAGTTGATGTTGTTGATACTAGTGCACCTACAATAAGTGCAGTAACAGAAACTGCAGACCCATTAGCATTAGGAAGTGTAATGACTATTTCTGCAACAGTTGTTGATGATATTAGTACGATTAGTTCTGTTTATTTTGATGTTGAAGGAACAGTATATTCAATGACTGCTTCAGGAAGCAGATATAGTGCAACAGTTACACCTACAACTATTGACACGTATGATTATACAATTCATGCTTTTGACAGTCTTGGTAATGAAGTAATATACGATAGTTCTTTTGCAGTTACTGATCAAACAAAACCAATTATTAGCAATGTTGATGTGCCAGATAAAATTAATCAAAATGATTCTATTACTTTTTCAGCAGATGTAACAGATAATATTGGTGTTGATACTGTAACAGTTACTATTAATGGAACAACATATTCCATGGCAAATGTAGGTGGAGACACGTACGAATATATTTTAAATACAGTAGGTATGGATATTGCACAGTATGCATATACTATTCGTGCAACAGATGTTCATAGTAATACTGCAACTGCAACAGGGACAGTTTGGGTAACATACATTGTTCCTCTTTATGTTACAATCCGAGCAGATAAAACGAGCGGTGAAGAAGATCTTATCGTTTCATTGACAGCTGTAGTTACAGGTGGTGTTGGGGTCTATGATTATTATTGGAATTATGGTGATGGTCACGAAGATGCAAACATGTTTAACATGCACACATTTACACGAGACGGTACTTTTAATGTTACATTGACTGTAGAAGATAATTACGGCAATGAAGGTTCTGATACTGTTGTGATTACTGTTGGTGAAGAAAAAATAAGCAGTGATCCTCGCAATAACATTCAATTAACAGGAGTGTCATTTGCTGACGATATTGTTGGTGCAGGTGAATCTCTTGTTGGAAAAATTAATATTGAAAATATTGGTGCACAGGATTTAGAAGATATTTCAGTTACATTATTTATGGAAGAACTTGGCATTTGGGCAAAAACAACTGGAATTGATGTTGATGAAGGGGATACTACAGAAAAAACTGTAATTCTCGATATTCCTTATGATGTTGAACCAGGATATTATGATGTGCGGATTGTTGTCAGTAATGATGAAATGAAGCGCGTGATATATAGGGATATTGAGATTAAATAATTTTTTATTATTTTTTATTTTAACTCAATTGTCTCACCAACAATTTCCAACTTTCCTTTGTATAATTTTACTGTTCCTTTGATTGTTACTGTATTTCCTTCTGGGAAATCTAATTTTTCAAAGAAGACTATTGGCATGTCTTGAATTGTAAATAACGTCATTGTTTCTGTAGTTTTTATATTTTCAATCATTCCGCTGATTACTAATTTTTTATCAATGTCGTCTTCTGTAATGTCTTGTATGTTTGTTTCTGCTGCTATTTTGGAAAGAAAGAATAATACGCCAATTCCTATAATAGCAATAACAATGCAGATTTTTAATAATTGTTTTTCATTCATTTATTGTATTTTTTAACTTAAGTCAATAAAAAGCTGTTCTGAGAAAAGTCGGAAGATTTACAGGAACTGTTGTAATTATTTCAGAAACCTTAGTATTTATTAAAAATATTTCATTATTTTTTTGGAACTATTGTTTTAATTTTTTTATTTAGTTTAGGTTTCTTTACAATTATTTTATCCATTTCATTGGTAAGACAAATACAAGATATAAAATTCCAAATCCTAAAAATAAATATAATGTATCGTAAGGCTTAATGGCATAATATGTCATATGTATAATTGTGACAGTAATTCCTGTAATAGCAAAGATTTTTTTAAACATATTATATTGTTACGTCTTCTAGTTTATATCTTTTTAGAATTTATACTGGTTGTCTTGTATATGGTTCAAATGTTTGTTGTATTACATTTCTTGCTCTGTTTGTAATTGTATCTTTATCCCCTAATAATACATGGTGAATAACAAACGGATTTGTTGTTTTTGCAGGAAGTTCAATATTGTAAGCAGCTGTTTCTAATAATGGAAGCACTGAATCTTGAGGACGCCTAAACATAAATATTTCTCCAGTTTCTGGGTTGTATAATAATAGGCCTTGAGCTAATTGTACATTAGTTCCTCTTTCTGTTGCTAGTAATCTTGGGGGGTTTTGATACATTCCTCCAAGTGCCCTTCTTTCTGTGAGCATTATTCTATTTGCACAAATTATTTCGTCATCTGGTAAATTATGTCCTGTAACTGTATTATAATACCTTGTTGAAAGTGCGATTGGAAGATATGCAGCTTCTGTATGTCTAATCCCATATATTCCATTAAATCGTATTGCTACTTCTCTTTTAATTTCTGTTTCTTTTTTAGCTTCTTCTTCAATTGAATATCCAATTCCTATTCTCAATCGTATTGTTGGAAGTGTACTTTGTTCTAAACCAGGATTTTCAATTATTCTTGTTAATTGACCCGTTTTAGAATCATATTCTATATGGACTGAACTTGTAATTACTCTTTTACTTTTCAGAATTCCTGTTATAATTTCTGGTTCGAATCTATTAACAGCGTTTCCAATCTCACTTAAAATCATTACGTTGTCTTGTATTACTTGATCAATTGTATTTTGGTCCATAATTTACACTGAAATCCTTATCTCTTTTTAAATTTAATTATTCATAAGTAACAACACGGGCAGTGATGTTACTTTATTTTATCAAAAATACCCCTAAAAAAGAAAGATTTAAATAGTAGTAGCACCATATTAATATACATAAATGTATACTGTTGTGGAACAAACACAACGAGTTTACTAACAGAGATTACAGAGAATGGGTGATGTGATGGATATAGAACGACTGAAAAAATTAAATATGTTAGCAGGTGAATTAAAACATCAGGGCATAGCACAGGATCATGAAGATGCTGCATATCTTGCCGTATCAATGGTCGGTGAAGACGAAGAAAGATGCCTTTCAAATATGCATTTGAATGAAGATCAATCATTAATGATTAAAGAAATCATTAAAGAAAAACCAGTTCATAGAACAGAACAACAATTTGAAGAAAATTCACAAATTTTTCATCAACAACCGCAATCTATTCAAAGCGGGATGAATAAAGATGATGTTGAACATATACTTCAAAATTTTGCATCAACACTTGTTGCAGAATTTAATACCCTTCATGCGCAACTTGAACAGAATACTGCACAACTGCAGAAACTTATGGAACACATGAGTACAGTTTCAGTACAGCCTGTTCAAAAAATACAACAGGAGCAGGTTCCTGTGCAAAAAACACTACCTCAAGAACCAACGCAACCCGCAGCACAAGCTGCCAATCCTCGCACAGGAAACTTTGCTACTGGAGATGTATCAGTTGAAAAGATGTTTTATTTCGGATCAAAAAAATAAAAAATAAATGAAAAATGAATGAATAAACATATACAATAATATTACTGAGAGTATATGCGTACATCACGTGCGCACTTGCATTATTGAACTTATCCCAGACGATCTTTATTGATTGTTGTGAGGGATGGAGGCACCACGCAAAGTTCATCTGTAGGAATTCATTGATATGGCAATGACAGTAAGATTTTTACCCAAAAATCTTATTTGAACAAAAAACGGTTGAAGGGAAGCAATTCGGTTCTACCAGAATTATATTGCACTCTTTATGTTTCTTTGTTCTCAGTTGCTCGTCAGTGCTCAGTAAAACCATAAACACCTGATTGAGTAGCAGGCAGATACAACATTGTTCGTTATCACAGTTTCAGGAAAGCGGAATTATCGTTTTCATGAAGTGCTGTGCATAGTTTGACAGACAAAGAGTCAACCTATGATTTGGATGCTCTTACGGAGCTGAAAAGATGCGGATGTCAGATGTGTTCGGTTGCATTTTTGCAGAGAACACAGTGTCTGTAACCCTGTATATGCGTTGTACACCCCAATGAAAAAATATTTATTCGTACAATGCTCGTGAACAATTGCGTAATTGTCTGCTAATCTCAATACCCTTATAGTCAATGAAACGTTTCATTCATTATCTTAGATGGACTGTTAGTTAGTGGGGTTCATCACAACACACCAAAAAAGCCAGCTTCTCTGGCGTTTATAGAAACTGTGTAGAAAACACCCTCCTTTCTGGAGGGCATAGTTTCTTCTGCTGTTTTTGTTCTATCTCTTTTATATTTTCTATCTCTTTTAGATTACTACTATTTCATCATAACATTTAAAAATAAACTTATGTTCCCTTAGTCTATGAAAAATATTTTTATCCTTATCGCACTTTTGTTGTTATTGCCAACAGTTCATGCAGCTGGTCTTGCATTTAAGGATATGGCTGTTGAAGTTGATGGAGATATAGATGATAACATTGATGTTGCAGGTGGCTCATTTGAAGCAGCTCCTGGGGAAAGTATTGAGTTTACTATAGAAGTTGAAAATGATTATTCTGCTATAACAATAGATCATAAAATTAAACATATCGATGTTAGTATTGATGTTGATAGTTTTTGTTCTCAGGATCTTGATGATTCTATAGAAGAAGATATTAGAATTAGTGATCTAAGCCCAGATACTAATGATGAAGCAGTTTTTAGATTTCAAATTCCTGATTGTGCAAATGAAGGAAATTATGATGTAGAAATTCGAGTCGATGGTAAAGATGAAGATGGCACTGAATATGCTATTGAAGAAACAATAACAATAGGTGTTGATAAAGATGCTTCTTCTCTTATTATGGATTTTACGTTAGATTCTGCAATGAGTTGTTCTGAAAGAGAATTCAATGTTATTGTTGAAGCACATAATATTGGTGCAACAGATGACGATGCAGGGTTATTAGTTATTAATGAAGATCTTGATATTAATAAATTTGAGTTTATGGAGTTAAGGACAGGAAAGTGGACAGATGAGGATACACAGTTTTTAAAAACATATACTTTTACTGTTGATGATTCTGTTGAATCAGGAGAATATGATCTTCGAGCAGAAGTTGAATATGCAAGTAATACTCAAGAAATTAAACGATGGATAACTATTATAGTTCCTGAATGTGAAGACACAGTTGCTGAAGAACAACCTGCTGATGCAGAAACAGATCAAGAATTGACAGCAGATGAATCTGATTCCTCTACAGAAACACAATCTGAAGAAACAGCAACAGTAATTCCTTCACAGACAGAAGAAAAAGAATTATTTTCAATTCCAGTTTTGGTTGGGGTATTAGTTGCAGGTATGATTGTTTTGGGAATCCTTGTTATTTTGTTGAAGAAACGATAAGTTTTAGTTTTTCAATTCTGTTTTGGTTTCTTTGCATTTTTGCATTTGCATCGTCGAGTGCTGTAAGAAACCATTCTTTTGAAACAAGCATTTTTCCTTTTGCAATTGGTGCATCAAGTAAATCGTGGCCTATTACTTCAATTATAATTCGTTTGGAGATACTAATAATCCCTGAATGTTTTAATCCTGCATTGTGGCATAATGATAAAAATTTTTCTGCAGCAGGTAAATCTTTACATGCTACATGAATTATTAATGGTTCAAATCGTAAAAAAATAAGTGTATCAGGAATTGTATATAATGCAGGTTCAATTTCCTCATAAGTTACTTTTTTGTGACTGGTAAATAACCACTGTGTTTGATTCTTTTTTTGTTCTTTTGATGTGCTATATATGAGAATTCGTCCTGCACAAGAACTTGTAGTGTAATAATTGGGAAGAGTATTTATTGCTGTAATAAGTTCCTTTACTTCTTCATCTATAAATCCTTTTTTTGATTTATCTGGTTTTCCTGAAGAGAGTTCTGCGCAATATATTTTTTTTTGTTTTTCAAAGTCCATAAAGAGAATAATAGATGAAGTATTATAAATTTACCTCTTCTGGGTTTCAATTAATTTTCTCATAACTGTAACAAATTCATCTGCTTCTTGGTAATATTTTTCATATGTTTTACCGTCAATATCTTTGATTGTTTTATGTAATATTAATTTTGAGAGAGTATAAAATGTACGCATTGTTTTTGCATATTTTGGGTGAAGAATTCTTTTTTTTACTAATTTTTCTTCCAGTACATTTGCAACATCTTTTGGAGGTGGGGGCAATACTCCATTTGCCATTAATGCTGCATGTGCAGAATCAATAACTGCCCAGTATAAATCCATTGTTGCTTGTAATAAATGCCATCGTGAGTTGAACATTGTTGTTGGTGCTCGTGAATAATACGCATTTGCTGCTTCCGGAGTTGGTCTGATTCGTCCTTGATGTAACAATAATTGCAATGGATAAAAGAAACCAGTATCCATTAATGCAATTCCATTTCTCAACATGTTAAGACCTACAGGATCTCCTATTCGAACATATTCCCAAAAACTTGTGAATTTTAATGTTGTAACATGTAATTTTTTGGATGTTTCAACAATTGATTTTTCTATTACAATTCTATATGTTTCAACGATTTCAGGACTTAAATAATACGTAACATCGTCAATAACCATAAGAATATCAATATCACTTTCATTTTTTACATTTGTTTGTTTTTCTTCAGTAATAGAACCCAATAATACAACTGCACGCAAAAATGTTCCAAATTCTTTATGGACTTTTCTTGCAAAAGCATATGCTACATCAATGTCTTCTTTAGGGTATTTTTTGAGTTCTATTGGTTCTCTTCTCTTGACAGTAAAATCCATACATATTTTTTTAGTTTTAAGATATATAAAGCTTTGTCACTTTTATGAAATGGTGAACTTTATGCAACTTTCTAACTATACTTAAAAATCATAACAAATAAATACATATTGTGACAAAAATATCATAATGGATGAATCTATAACTCTTGATGAGCGATTAAAACCTATTATTGCTGATGTTACAACTAAAGTTTTAGGAATTAAAATTGATGCACTTGCGAATGATATTTCTGTAAAAATAGCAAAAATGCCTTTTATTGATTTTGTTATAAATACGTCAATTAAATTTAAGATTGCTAAGCGTCAATTTAAACGAATATATATTGAAAAAATACTTGAAATGTATTCAGGTAACATTTCTGAAGCTGCATTAGAGGCAGGTATTGATCGTCGAAGTATGCACAGATTGATACTTCAATTTCATATTCCTGCTCACAAAATTAAAGCACATGTGCCTCAATTATACCAATTAAAATTTTCAACTGTTAGTCATGCAATAGAAAATGTTCTTGATACATATAAATCAATTATTCATCCCCAGAAAATTGAGCAAATGTACAAGCATGTTGGTCAATTAAGCGGAGATGTTCTTAAAGAATTGCCAGATCAAAAACAAACTCTTGCAGATGCAGAAGAAGAATTTGAAAGAAAATATTTTAAACAGGCACTTATAGAGAACAATAACAATATTACACAAACTGCACGAAAGATCGGATTACGATATGAAACCTTGCAAAGAAAAGTTAAACAATTACATCTTCTTTAATTTCTTCCTCTTTGTTCTGTATATAATTCTTCAACTTGTTTTAATGTAGAACAGCCATATACTCCTCTGTCTTCTCGTAATCGAATTAATCGAGGAAATCGTAATGCATATCCAGAACTATATGTTGGACTTTTTTGAATTTCTTCATAATGGACTTCAATTACAATAGTTGGTCTTACAGTTACTTCTTTCCCTTTTTCATTAATTATATTTTCTTTGAGCATTTCTGTTAATTGTTCAAATGTAACTCCTTCCCCTTCTAATTCTTTTATTCCTGTTCCTACTTTTCCTATTGTAACTAAATTGTTTTCTTCATCTCTGCATGCAATAATAAAACTCGTCATCCATTTTGAACGTTTTCCTTCACCCCATTCAGCACCAACAATAGCGACATCTAAACTTTCCATAACAGGTTTTACTTTAACCCCAAATCCTACTCTGCTTCCTGGCTTGTATATTGCTTCTAAATTTTTTGCCATAATTCCTTCATTGCCCTTGTCTAATGATTCATTATAAAATTTATTTGCTTCTTCTTCTTTATCTGTGATTATAATTCTTGATAGAACAATAACTCTTTCTTTTGGGTGAATTATTTTGTTAAGCAATGCTCTGCGTTCATGAAATGGTTTGTCAATAACGCTTTTGCCATTATAATATAAAATGTCAAACACATTAATTTCAACAGGAAGTTTTTTTATTGCTTCTTCAATATCATATTTTCTTTTTATCCTTTGTGAAATCTGTTGGAACGCGACATATTGTGTTGTTTTTGGATTAAATCCAACTATTTCACAATCAAAAATGCAACTTTCCGAGGTGACATGTTTTTTTACCGCATCAACGACATCAGG
>JBAZCJ010000053.1:0-8409 GCA_041671005.1 Candidatus Woesearchaeota archaeon
ATGCATCGCAGTTTGTTTCTTTCTCATCAATCATATATTGAATACAATCAAGGTCTTCTTGAAGATTTGTAAGGTCATCATCTAATTCATTCATGTCATCCTTAGTATTATCTTCATCATATCCTTCATCTTCAATATCATTTTTGACGTCATCGTAATCATTATCTAAATCGTCAAAATCATCTGAAAGATCATCGAGTGTTTCTTGAAGATCATCAAAATCATCTTGAAGTTCGTCTAATGCATCTTCTGCATCGTCTTTATCATTGTCATCATCGTCATCTACTGCTTCTTGATAATTGTCAATTTCATCTTGGACATCGTCTTCAAGAGAATTAATATCATCATCTAATGTATTAATGTCATCTTGCATATTATCAATTTGGAAGAGAACATCTTCAACGTTATTTCCAGAAACTGAGATTGTCCATGTAACTGTATATGTTGTTGTTCCAATTGCTGTTACAGTAACTGTATTAGATCCAATGTTGCTGTATGTTGGAGTCCAACTAATAACTCCAGAACTCATTGTCATTCCTGTTGGAAATGTTGTTAAGCTGTAACTTGTGATATCTGAATCACTATCTGTTGGTGTGCAACTTAATGCAGTTCCAACTGTTGCTGTTGTGCATGAACTATATGTTGGTGCATCAGCAAACACAGCTGTCAGTGTTAACATAAACACTAAAATTATGCTTAATAATAATTTCTTCATATTCCTAACCCCCATTTATAGCTATATATGGCCTGGTGCTAGGTATGCAACTACTCTTTTTAAATCTTTTGGTTGTAATCACTATTGAATAGAAACTTATTTAAATACTGCATTATTGCATATTTTTATTAAATATTAGTCATTAAACAATTAGGGGGAGATGCGAATGAATAAAGTATATGGATTTTTGTTAATGGTTCTATTATTGGGCGTTGCTGTTATAGCAGATGTCTTAACTTATATAAATATTGGCGGGGATTTTTTCATTGTTGAAGTATTTGTTCTTGGAACATTGCTTGTTTTAAGTGTATTTCTTTTTGGAAGCTGGCTTGGAAGTTTATTTTCTTTAACAGTATTTTCCATCACGTTATTGACAGCTATGATCTCATTTCATAGTATATTTCCAGCAGATAAAGGGATTCTTGCAATTCTATTAATGTCTGGTATTGCAGGATTTATTGCAAGTCTTTGTGTTGGATGCTGTAAGAAAAAGTGCTGTTGCAACAAACAGACATGTTCAGATATGCCAATTCCGCAGATGACATTTCCAGCAGCAAA
The DNA here is from genome assembly GCA_041671005.1 of Candidatus Woesearchaeota archaeon. Taxonomy (GTDB): domain Archaea; phylum Nanobdellota; class Nanobdellia; order Woesearchaeales; family DSVV01; genus JACRPI01. The sequence continues at coordinate 1,274 of JBAZCJ010000053.1, forward strand.
AGCTACTCGACGATCAGGAGTGTCAACATATGATGTTGAAAATGATGCTCCATCTGTTGAACCAGTTGAGTTTACAAACGAAGATTTTGTTGAACTTAATGAACTTGAAAATCTTGTAAAAAAGACAAAAGGCAGAAAAAAGAAAAAGTAAGTTTTAAGATTTTTTATTGATTCTTTTTTTATATATTTTTTAAATATGGGATTATTTATTTTGTAATTTTTTTAAGCTACCTTTAAGTGGTGAATCTCGTAAAATTTATAAACGTTTCTCAATTTCTTACTATATTACATTGATAATACTGGTGAAATAAAAATGAGATTGGTACACTTAACAGGATTGTTGGCATTATTAGCTGGTTGTGGACAGAAACCTTCTGTTCCTCAAAATGAGACTTCATTAAATTGTTCAGCAGTTTCTACTCCTACAGGAATTGGATTTGCTAACGATTTATACACTGCATTAGGAAGTTCTTCTTATAAAAAAGATGATGATAATGCATTATCGGAATTTTATGACCAAACAAAGGATTATGTTTCTCTTGTTTCTCTTGTTGTTAATACATTTCCGGATGTAATTTCAACTAAACACAATAATCTTTTTTGTGAAGCAAAAAATCTTGCTGTAACTTTAAATTCACAAGGTTCTTTTGAAAAAGATGTTATAGAAGCAGCATATAAAGAAGTAGCATTTTGGGTAAGTCGTGATTCAATAAGTTTAGCTGATCATTATTTAACTTTTGGGAATAAAGTTGCAGAACAATCAGCAGTTGATACTAATTTATATGCAGGTTCTGTTGTAGAAGCAGCATATAACAAAGCAGCATTTTGGGTAGATCGTGATTCAATAAGTCTAGCTGATCCTTATTTAACTTTTGGGAATAAAGTTGCAGAACAATCAGCAGTTGATACTAACTTATATGCAGGCTCTGTTGTAGAAGCAGCATATAACAAAGCAGCATTTTGGGTAGATCGTGGTTCAACAGGTTTAGCTGATCCTTATTTAGCTTTTGGAAATAAAGTTGCAGAGCAATCAAAAGTTGATACTAACTTATATGCAGGTCCTGTTGTAGAAGCAGCATGTAAAAAAGTAGCATTTTGGGTAGATAATAAAAGTCCAACTCTTGTTGATGGTTATTTAACATATGCAGCAACTGTTGCACAGGAAAATAAATCAACTGTTTGTCAATAAACTTATTTCTTTTTATTATTATTCTTCATTACTTTGTAACTTTTCTTGCTTTTCTTCCTGCCATACAATATACACTAATAGAATTGCTGCAATTGTTATAGCAGAATCAGCTATGTTGAATATTGGCCAGATTCGTATATCAATGAAATCTGTTACATGACCTAATAAAATTCTGTCAATTAAATTGCCTATTGTTCCTCCTAGAATTAATGCAACAGGAAAGCGGTAACTTGTTTCTATTTTGTTGTAAAATACTATTATTCCTGCAATAACTGCTCCTGCAATAAGGCCGAGAATGAATGAATAAGAAGTGAATAAACTAAAACTTGCACCTGTATTTGTCGCATGGCTGAAATATAACCCTTTTGGAATTATTGGTACTGATATTCCTAATGGAATCATTACTTTGATACAATATTTTGTTATTTGATCAATCAGAACTATTAATGCAGCTATTGCAATAAATATAGATGTTGGTAATGTGTATTTCATTAATACTGAAATATGCTTTTTCTATATAAGGTTTTGGATAATAACAGTTTTAAATCAAATATTGTTTCTGTTGATTTATGAATCGAAATGAAGAAATTGCAGGAAAGTTAGAATCATTTTTGGATTTTTTAGAACGAATTCAATCTGTACCTAGAAATAGAAATGAAATTGATAAATTAATTACAGATATGGATACATGGTATCCTTATGCGGGTTCTCAAGGATGTAATGCATTGGAGATTACTGTAAGATTTGGAGAATATGCTCCTGCTTCTCTTGTTAATCCTGAAAGAAATTATTTGGATCCACGAACTTATTTTTCAACTCATCAGATAGTTGTTTCTCCTGGAACTGTAATGAGTGTTGTACAACCATTTGAATTAGTTAACAGGTTTTATCCGCATTTTTTTGGCGTTGAAATTTTACATAATAAAGGGATAGATGATTCTTCAGTTATTGGGTTTTCTTTAGATATTGATGAAATTAATCCTCCATATAAATTATTAACTCCTAGACGATTAATCTTTTCAATATCAGAAGTTACTTCTCTTGTTCCATGCTATGCAGATGCTTCTGAATTAAGACAATATTCTTTTAAACGAAAATAAATTTATTTAAGAAGTAAACTTGCACCGATAATGCCTGCTTCTTTGATTTGTGCTTTTGTTATAATTGGGATTTCTGTATTGCAGTTTTTTTGTATTGTTGCATGCATTGTTTCTTCAAAATATTGCCATGCTTGATTTACTGCACCCCCTATAATAACACAGTCAGGATCAAAAGAATGAATGCTATTTGTGATTGTAATGCCAAGATAAAAGCCAAATTCTTTCCATACTTCTAATGCTTTTTCATTTTTTAATTCAGCTAGTTGGAATAATTCTATTGGGTCTTTAATAGTTAAATCATATTTTTGTGCAAGCGCAATAATCCCTGCTTTGCCAAGATAAGATTCTACGCATCCTTTTGCAAGATTAGGTAATTGTAATTCTTCATTGACATTGATAATAGTATGTCCAAGTTCTAATGCATTTCCTCTTCCAATATATATTTTTTTATTGATTGTTAATCCAGCACCAACACCTGTGCCTAACGTTATGCCAAGAACAATATTGTGCTCTTTTCCTTCCCCATAGATTGCTTCTGCAAGAGTAAAACAATTTGCATCATTATCAAAAATAATCGGCATTGAATATTTTTTTCGTAATGGATGACCAAAATCTGTGAATTGAGGGAGGTTTGGTGTTTTTAGGATGACTCCATATTTTGCGTTTAATGGACCAGGACAGCCAATTCCGATTCCTTCAACAGTATCACAAAATTCAAGAAGCAGTTTGTCTATTACGTCAATTACTGCATGCACTAATTCTTCTTTTGTTTTTGGTGTTTTGACAAAAATAGATTTAACAACTTTATCTTCACTTACAACTCCTGCTTTTATTGTTGTGCCACCAATGTCAATGCCGATATGCATAAACTTGTTTTAGAAAAAGAGAGTATTTATGTTTTGCTATTCTCCTTTTAAAATTACTTTTAATTTTTCAACAACTTCTACTTTTAATGGATCAACACCCATTTGTTGTGCACAGTAATAACTTGTCCAATCTCCTATATGAATTGCACTGAGCATTCTGCTGAGATATGATGGACCTTTGATGACAATTTCTGTTGTTGTATAATTAAATTCTTTAATAATTTGTTTTGTTGCTGAAATTCTTTGACGATGTAATCTTGTTTCTTCTTCGTCAGCAATGAAGATTGCATGAATTTCTTGAATTTTTGTTGCATATGCATTAATTTCATTGTGGTCCATTTCTGGGAGTATATTGTAAAAACTATGCATCTTTGCATTTTCATTGATACTAATTTTCCATCGCTCTGCAATAGTGCCTAGTTTTGGTGTTGTATATATTATAGTAATTTTTTTACCAATTTTTTCTGCAATTTGTTTACCCATAGCTTCAAAAATAGGTTTTTTTAAAATACGAATTGCTTCTTGAAATAATTCTTCATGTTTTTCAAGTATTCCAGAATTTTGCATTATTTGAAGAATAGTTCCAAATAAAATATACATGCTATGTCGTGGTTGATATCCTTTTGGAATCAAAATTAAGGGAGTCCCATTTTTTTCTGCAGCTTCTTTTAATTTTTCTCCTGAAGTTATGACGAGCATTTGATATCCTTCACGATATGCTTGTTTATATGCTTCAAGTGTTTCTGCAGTATTTCCACTATATGATACTACAATTAAAAATCCTTTTTTTGAAATATAAGGAGGAATAGTATAATCTCTTACAATATTAATTTGTTTTTTACATTGCATATTTTCAAGATATGTTTTGAGTAGAAATCCTGGATGCATAGATCCTCCCATTGCAACAAATGTAATGTGTTGTAATTCTGCTGCATTAGGAATCATTGTTTGACCTGCAATTTTGAGGCCTTGTTCAAATTGTGCAGCTGTATTGAGAATAATTTCATGTACATCAGTGAATTCTGGTGTTTCTGGTTTTGGTGTAATTGCTTCTTTTATTTTATCAAAAAATCCCATGTATAATGTGAAAAGCTCAGGTTTTATATGTTTTATTAAATTTACACTCGTTTGTTTTTAATCGTCTTTCTTCCTCAAAAAGATTTATAAACAACCTGTTTTTCTTTAAGAGTACAGAGATGTGGGAGTGCGCGGAATGCGTCCTGAATCTGAAACAATCAGGTGAATTGAATGGCTTTATACAAATACATAAAAGAAGCATGGAAACAGCCTAAAAAAGGCTTAAATGATTTATGGTACGAAAGACTCGTCCAATGGAGAACAGATGCACCAACTGTGCGAATTGAACATCCAACACGATTGGATAGAGCACGCGCTTTGGGTTACAGAGCAAAACCTGGAATTTTTATGGTTCGACAGCGAATAGGACGCGGTGGACATACACGTGAAAGAATTCAAGGCGGTAGAGTCCCTCGTAAATTTGGGATTCGTATGAATCTTGAACAAAATTATCAATGGATTTGTGAGCAGAGAGCTGCACGCGCATTTCCAAACTGTGAAGTTCTTAATAGTTATTGGGTTGCAAAAGACGGAATGAATTATTGGTATGAAGTAATCATGGTTGATAAAGCACACCCTGTAATTCTTGCTGATCCTTCATTAAAATGGATGGCAAAACCTGCAAATAGACGACGTGTCTTTAGAGGATTAACCTCAGCAGGTAAAAAAGCACGAGGATTGCGAAGCAAAGGTTTAGGTGCAGAAAAAGTCCGACCAAGCAAAGGCAAAGCAGCTAATAGAAAACATGATAAAATTGGCTTTGGTGCTTAATTTTTATTTTATTATTTATTTTCTTTATTGTTTTTATATTATAATTTAACTCTTTTACAATCTCCAATATATAATACATTGACATACATTTTTTTAGTTTGGCTTTGTAATCGCTCAGCATCGTGAACACGATATGTTTGTATTTTTGAAAAAGTAACTACATAATATAAAAAAAGAAAATAATTTCTTTAAACAGAAATGTAATAATATAAAAAAATGAAAATATATTCAAACTTTATTTCTTCTTCTTAGGTCTCAATGCTTTTGAACTGCATTTTCTGCATGAGACTTTTCCTGCAATAACTTTCATGTTTGTTGCGCGGATTGTTGTTTTGCAATTTCTGCATACAAATTTGTTTTTGAATATTCTATTTTCAGCTTCTGGAAATCGTACCATTCATATCACTCTGGTTTTATTTGTTTCATTATTTTTGTTCCTGTAATAACCCAATAAAGGACATTTACGCCTTCCTTTATATCTGGTTTTATTTCATCAGGAATTTCTAAATCAAATGTTTCATATGATTCTGAATCCATTATGTTTGCTATATTATTTGTAATAGATAATACTTGTGCGCTTCTTTTTTCAATCACTGGCGTATTGATGTTGTCATGCGCAGGGCATACTATCTCTCTTTTTTTATTGTCGAGAATTCCGACAGCTGTAATTCTGATTTTTGCGTGACCGTGTTTTCCTGGTTTGCTTGTTTGTGTATCAGATACTTTGCATGCAACGCCATCAATGATAAGGATAGATCCTTTTTTCATTGCTCCAGCGGTTGTAACTTTAATTTCTCCCTGAACTTCGCCTTCTTCCATACTCATCCCTCTATAGATTCTTACTTACCTTCCTGAATCTCCTGCTCTTTTATATACTTTTCGGTGACTCAAATAGACTTTTCAATAATTTCTATGACTTGGTTATCTCCTGTAACCATCTTTAATTGTTTTGCTTCTGAAAATGAGAATAGCTTCATGCCATCTCCTTCTTGAAGTTTAAATTGCGACATCTTATTCCCTAATGGTGCAATAAATATATGCCCTTCTACATAAAGTTCTGGAGCTATTTTTTGTTTACTTATTCCTAAAAATTTGTATACATGAATTTCATAATCTAACTCTTCTTTTATTTCCCGCTTTATTGCTTGATCTGGTGTTTCTCCGCTTTTTATTTTTCCACCAAAAAATCCCCATTCTTCTCCTACTTTAGAAATTGTTTTTCTCTCTTGTAATAGTATTTTCTTTTGTTTATCATAAAAAATCATTAATGCCACTTTTCGTGTATTCATACTAGCTTGTGAAAATTAGTAATATAAATATGTATGGGATTTAAAATAAAATAATAAAAAATTAAAAAGAAAAATTAACTTCTTATAGCACTGACAATATTCAATTTGTCATTCTCTAATTTTACAGTTATACTCATTGAGTTTCGTTTATTTAATGGATATTTTATGACAATAGTGTCATAACTTCCATGTGTAACACTGATAGTATTACTGGTAGGGATAAAATATCCAATTTGGACTTGTGCAATTTTTGTGTTTCTTTTGTATACAGATACATATTTTCCATTTGTAACAATTAATCGATCACTATTGCCATTGATATCTGCGCTGATTTGAGAATATCCTGCATATGGATCAATTGTTAGTTTTGTTTTATCCGCATAACTTACTAAAATTGTTGCATCTTTGTTTACTACATACCCTGTTATTTTATTTGGATCTGCTGGAATATCATCGTTACTGTTTAATGGATTTGTTCCATTAGTAATTTCTTGTCCATCTAATACTCCACCATTATCACTGTCAGAATCTAATGGGTTGGTTAAATATGTTAATACTTCTTTGCCATCTGTTAATCCATCTCCATCTGTATCTGCAAGTGCTGGATTTGTCCCGTACACTGATTCTTGTGCATTTGTTAATTCATCATTGTCAGAATCTCTGTCATCAGTTGTATCACATGCATCAGGGATATTATCACTGTCAGCATCTGCTTTGTCGTCATATCCAGGACAGACATCTAAACTGTCAATAACTCCATCCATATCAGAGTCAGTATTGTCAATTGTGTCGCATGCATCTGGGATTCCATCATTGTCTTTGTCTGCTTTGTCATCATATCCTT
>JBAZCJ010000054.1:0-8388 GCA_041671005.1 Candidatus Woesearchaeota archaeon
TAATATCTTTTCACTATCAAAGATAGTGAAGATAGTGAAATGAGAAACCTTTATATACTACATTTCATACCTTTCAGATATGCGCAGAAAACTAATCAGACAAGGTGGCACAGGATTAACCTTCTATGTCCCAAAGAAGTGGATAGATGAAAAGAATCTCAAGCCAGGGGATGAAATAGCAGTTACAGTAGCAGATAACAAGTTAGTTGTAGAGCCAGCAACAGGAGAAAAGAAACTAAAGAAAACACAAATAGAAATTACTGAGGGAGATTATGATCAATACAGAAGCTTAATTGGTGGTCTTTACAGAGCAGGATATGACGAAATTACCGTAACATACACAGACAAAAATGTGATCCCAAACCTTCAAAAAACAATTGACTCATTATACGGCTTTGAAATATTTGATATTAATGAAAGTTCATGTACTATTCGTTCAGTCTATCATGAAGAAGAAACAGATATTAATGCTCATTTTCGAAAATCTGTTCAAATAATAAAAACAATGTATACAATGATTGCAGAAGATTTGGAAAAAAAAAAAAATTCTTCTGAACAAATTCTTCAGGGTTTTCGTGTGGCATTGTTAAAACAACGTGATTTAATTTCACGTATCATCATTCAGAAAAGATTATTTGATGATCAGATTTTTCCTTATTACTCATTATCACATACAGTATGGAATATTGGAAGAAATTATTTTAATCTTTACAAAGCAATTGAAAAAAACTACAAATTATCAACAATAGACAAAGAATATTTCAAAAAAACAAATGCATTTTTCAATGAATTCTTTGAAAATTTTAATACCGTTTCACATACAAAGAAACATAATGCCTACAAAAAATTAATTCAAGAAGGAATTGAGATAATGAAATCACGAAATGCTACTCTTGTTATCTCTTATTGTATGGCTATTCTTATGCTTCTTCAATCATGCAATTCTCATATAATCTTGTTAAGCAATAAGTCGTAATCCTTCTTTTATTTGTCTTTCCAAGAATGGAATTCGTTGTGTTTGGAATTGTAATGTTGCTTCTTCGTGAGGTGTTAACAATTCTCTTCGTGTGATTTGATATGCAGACTGTGCTTGGAAATATAATAATCGTATTGCAGTAAACCCATTACATGTTTGTTCAAGATCTTGTATTGAGGGAGTATTTTTCCCTTGTATTCTATTTTTTTCAGAAATGTATGTTTTGAGTAATCTTCTTTCATCGTCGTTTGTTAAGTAATGTTTTTGTACAGAATAGTCTGAAACAACGCGTGCAATATCTAAAAGTCCGTTACCTCTTCCTGCATGACCAAAGTCAATAAGGTAATATCCTATTCTGTTTTCTTTTCGTGTATCTTGGTGAATAAATTCATGGCCTTGTTCTATTTGTGAACCAACAAGAGTACGTTGTAATCCAAGATCATAAACTAAAGGAATAATTCGTGATGCAACAGCTATTCTATCTAAATCCTTTTCTTTGCATAATCGTAAGGCAGGTTTTTCATTTCCCAATTCGTCCATAATCTCTGTTCCATAAACATGCAATCGTGCAAGGATTCTCATCCAATTGTTCAAATATTGCATTGCTTCTTTTTTTGTACCTTGAAGTAATCTATCTGCTTTTGCATCTGAAACAAATGATTGAACAGTTACATATCGTGGTTCATCCCCAATTTGAACTAATGAAGGAACTTCAAGTTCACTGCGTGGCACATATAATCCTAGTCGAGAATCTCGTGAAAAATGATACAATGCAAGTGCTTCAATATCTGCTTCTTCTTTTTTCTCAACAAATTTTACTACTTGTCTTTTCCCATTTGGTTCTTGTATGATGTAAACTAAATTTTTACTTTTTTCTGCAGGAATTCCATCAACTATTTCATGTTGCGATGCAAGTATTCCTGCATGTTCTTCTCCTACACCATGTATAAGAAGAGCTTCAGCAACAGAATTATTACAGACGTTACTGACAGGAGATTTTCCACTCACTTCAAAACGTTCTTTTTTTGGACGCCAGGAATCACCAGAAATAAATAATGGATGTTCTGGGTAAGTAATTTTTGGAAACTTAAAAGCTCCACAATAACCATTTTCAACAGGTTTCCATAAAAATTTCCATCCTTCTGCAAATGCTTGTTCTTCACCAACATCTTCAATATGTTCATTAATTACATATTGAAATTGCTCTCTCAAATGTTCAGGCAATCGTGCATAAAATGCTTGAGGATTTCTAATAGTTGCAGGATTAAATGTTAATTTTTCAACTGTTTCAGGAATAATCATATCTGTTATATCTTTCTGCCAGCACACATCAAGTTCACGTACTCCGTGAGGAATAGCATTTGGAATTTGTGCGTTAAAGGCATATAGTTGTCGTACACGAGGTAATTCAGCAACAGAACAATTATCTATTCCTAAAAATGTCAGATGTGCAGGATACACTCTTCCAGTAAATCTTTTTCCAGGAGTATACTGTTCTAATTTTTCTACACCTTCAATATCTTCACATTGTGTGCATCCAAGATATAATGCTCGTAATGAAGGTGTGACAATAACATTGTCTAAATTAGTATTCCCAGCATTAAATAGTTCTAATGCAGAGTATGATGTTAAATCAACTGTTCCTTGAATTTGATCATTCCAACTCACAATTAACTGTTTTAAAGAGTGTGAACCTCTAAAAAAGTGAGTTGTAATATTTGTATTGCAGAGCGCTACAGTGACAATTCCTCCAGGTAATTCTAAGCTATCAGTTACTGGTGCATGAGATAAATCAACATGTTTAACTTGAACTCCTTTTGCTTTAAGATAATCAAAAAATATATTCATTGCTCGAGTAAAATATTCAGGGTCTTGTGCAAGAATTGGAAGTTGTTTATCTTTAGAGTTATGAGAATTATGATACTTTACTTCAAAGTCAGTTCTTTCAGTATATTGTGGGGGTTCAAATTCTTTTCCAGCAAGAAGGGTTAATTCAGGTGTAATCCCTGTTTCCCATGTTTGGGCAGTAAGTGCTCCAGAAACTAATAATGTTGCAATATCACGTGCAATTGTTTCATTAGGGGTACTAATTTTTTCTGTCAATAACTCATCTAAAGAAAGAGTTCTATACCTATCAAGAAATGTGACTATATTGCTCTCTATTCTAAACCCAGTTCCATCAAGCATTTTAATAGCTTAAAGAAGAGGTTGTTTATAAATGTTTTTACTATTTTATCACTAGTTAGTGGTAATATATTTTATTCCTTTTGATGTACGCGGCGTTGTTTTATCTTTAAAAGGAAAGACATGTTCTTGTAAAATTCGTTTAGTTTCAAGTATGTCTTATATTGTTACGTGGTTTAATAATCATTAGTTTAAAGATAAGTTAGTATAATGTAATCTCAGATCAACAAACCATAATAAAAAATGACATACGAAACACTTCGTATGACTCTTAAACGGCTGTTTGATAAGGCAGGTATAAAGAAACGTTTCAATCTGCATATATTCAAACATTCAAAGTCAAAATAATGGTTGCTCTATTGCGGAAAAAAGTTACTGATCTTTCATTGTTGTTAGAGCTGTAATGTATTTCACTACTTCTTCAAGATTTGCAGGTGCAACATATTGCTGTAATCCTTTTCTGAGAATAGAACTAAACTTTGTTGAATTGTATATATCGCTTTGCGCTTGTTCAAGCGCTTTCAGTGTTACCCCTACGAGACGGCTACCCGTGTAGTCTAGGTAACTGCCGCCACCGACATACGATCTGATTTTAAGAGTGTCGACAAACCAAGCCCGCATTGTTGGTTTTTGTCGTAATCCTTTATCAAAATGTAAATCCAAAACTCGTTCAGCACTATTAGATTTCTGAAAAGCAAGTTCTGCATGTTCTTGAAGATCTCTTCCTCTCGCTAATGTATTCAAAACTTCTGCAACAGACTTATTTTCAGGCTGCCAAACTCCCTTTTTTTTGACATATCCGTTCCCATCTGCTTCATAAACTTGTGATTGCGTAAGATAAAGATTATTTTTGTTTGATTTTGCTTCTTCCCATAGTTCTTTAGACTCTTCTGAAACACCCTTATTAAGTTTACCTTGCCAGTGATATCCTTGACTATCTTTTATCACATGGGAAAGAAGAGTAGGAGAATCTAATTCAATAACAACATCGCCTTTTACTCCAGTAATAGCAACATCTCCTGTAAAAATATATGTAACCCCCCATGTTTCTGGGAAAGCAAATTGTTTTGCTAAAGCTATATCCACTGAAATGGGTTTTTCTCCTGCTTCAATAAGTATTGGCAGTTGTTCAATAAATTTTCCAAAATGTGGTGTAAATCCTTCTCCTAAATTTAAATCCATTGTGTCATCATCTAATATTGTTTAATATTAATTCTAACCTCGAGGTTATTTATTATTTCATCACGAATATTCCTGTTTCATTTTTTTCTTATTCAAATGATTTATTTGCATATTCCACAAAAAAATCAAAAGTTTCTTTTATTGTTCTTAATTTTACAGGATCTACAACTTCTGGTTGAATCCAAATCATAAATGTGTCAGCATAAAAAGCAGTAAGAGGTCTTTGTACTAATAATGAATAAGGTGAAGGAATATCTGAATTATGCCAAGGGATTTTAATAGAATCTCCTCTTTGTTGATTATATGAATATTGTATTCCATCACAACGCCAGTCAGTAATAGTATCTTCTCCGACAACAATTCTATTAGAATTAAGTCCTTGAATAATGACTTCAAAAGAAGAACAGCTGTCTTCATATCCAGTACGAAGTGTTGTTTCAACAGAATATGTTATATGCATTGAGTTTACAGGAGATTTAGTGAATAAACTCCAAAAAGTATGTTTATTTACTGTTATATCTGTTTTATAGATCGGGAGATCATTTTGTCTTTCAATAGTTATTGATTCCCCAAAATAAGATGCATTTAATGAAACTCTTAATTCATAAGATAATTGGTTACCTACAACAACAAGTTCATTGCACCAGCTTGGAGGGATAATTTGTCCTGCGTTTTCATAGTAGTCTTTTTGTAATTGGTCACACGCTTGGTCAGACATTTTTCTAAGTTCGGTAATATTTGTTTCTTGGGGAGTAATATATGTTTGAATATATTGGATTAATTTTTCTTCGTCAATATTAGCTGTAATTGGAAAAGTGATTTCAGGGTTTTCTAATTTATTTGGTTTCGGACATCCTGATGATATTATTGTTGCTAATCCGACTAATCCTGTTAATGCTGTTGTTGCTTTCATTTTACTTCTCCTTACTTTTTTATTTTTCTGTTAAAGTTTGAGCCCCATATTTTACTAAATAATCAAATGTTTGTTGAACCGTTGATAATTCTGGACGGGTCATAGTTGCTGAAGTAATAGGAATTCCATTTTCACTCTTACTGAACCAATTATCTCTAGTTTTAAGCAAACTATTGTTTGTAGAAAGAATATACGCATAATCAACTGTATCATACCCTTCATAATCTTCTATAGAATCTTTTTTTGGGTTGGAAGATTGTGAATATTGTATTCCATCGCATTTACTGTCTCTAATCATATTATGAGTTACGACGATACCATCTGAAGGTTCAGTTCCATAAAGATGAACTTCTAAATAATCGCTGCTGGTGCAATCTTTTTTTGAAAAAAATTGGGCAGGATTTTCTGTTGACGAAACAATAAGGTTATAATTAACTACTGCATATGATATTTTGAATGAAGTGGGTTGTTTATCGTAAGCATATGTAGTCCATTGTAACCCTGGATCATCAGAGGAATTTAATGTGGTCAAATATAATTCGTTAAATTGTTCTCCTTTTTTCCCATTACTTTTTTTTAGGTCTGAAGAGATAGATATATTGGTTAATGGGATGTCATTTATTTCACATCTTTGATAAGGGCTATAAACTGTAGGTTGTCCTACTATTACTGTTTTACTTTCTAAATCTTTACAATGTCCATGCGTAGTTAAATATTGAATTAATTTTTCTTTGTCATTATCAATAATAAGTGTAACTGGAGACGTGACTTCAAAGTTTTCTAATCTGTTTACTTTCGGACATCCTGATGATACTATTGTTGCTAATCCGACTAATCCTGTTAATGCTGTTATTGTTTTCATTTTTCTTTACTTCATTCTTTGTTGAATTTTTTTATGATCCTTTTTCACCCTTAAATGTCATTACGGAGTAGAAACAAGTGTTTATCATTAATATCTTTTGCATATCAAAAATATTAAAGATATGAAATAAGGAAATATTTATATATAAAGAGTCCCTTCCATACCTTATGAAGCGTACATTGATTAAGCAAGGAGGCCATGGCCTGACATTTTATGTTCCAAAGAAGTGGGCAGATGAGAAAGGTCTTAAAGCAGGAGATGAACTTGACGTCACAGTAGAACCAGACCAACTTATTCTTAAATTAGAAAATGTTACAAAACAACCAAAGAAAACTGAAATAACTGTGGATTCAAATAATTTTCATGTATATCGAAGTATCATTGGCGGGTTGTATAGGGCAGGATATGATGAAATAGTTGTAACATTCAAAGATAGGAAAGTTATTCCAGTAATTCAGCATACCCTTAATTCATTGTATGGTTTTGAAATGTTTGACATTGATGAAAATTCTTGTACGTTGAGAAGTATATACAATGAGGAAGCAACAGATATCAAAATTCATGTTGTTAAAATGATGCATATTGTCAAAACAATGCAGTCTATTCTTATGGAAGATCTTAATAATAAGCAATATGACGAGAAAAATGAAATGTTTGAATATAGAAACAATGTGTTAAAACAAAGAGATCTTATCGCAAGAATTATCATTAAAAATCAATTAACTGAAACAAAACAGTTTTCGTATTATACTATTGCGTTCAGTCTTTGGAATGTAGCGAGAAATTATTATCAATTATATAATCAATTAGATATAAAAACAGAGTATAGTAAAAAAAATATTTTATTTTTTGAAGAAGTTAATTCTTTTTTTGATCATATTATGAAATTAGATCGACCTATTCTTTTAGGATTGCAAGAAAAAAGACCAACGTATGATTTATTGCGTCAACAAGGAATTGATATCATTAAAAATAAAAAAGAAACGTCAGTAATTGCATTATATGGTGTAATGATTTTAATGGCAATTCAGTCTGCAGATTCATCAATTTTAATGATAAACAGTTGAAGGAATATATAATCCAGAACTGCTTCTTTCTCCTCTAAACGCAGCAAGATTATACTGTCTTGGTGTACCTTCTCTTAATGCCTGTCTACAATCTGCTTCTAATAGTGGAATTTGAGTTAACATAAACTGTGCATTCAATATGTCTCCCTTATTAGTTCTTCCTTCTTTTGAGAAGCAATCTCCACACATTGATTGAAATAATAATGTTCGTATAGCATTAAATCTGAAATAATGATGGTCAATGTCTTCACGAGTTAAAAGAGATGTATCTCCTACTAATCTTCTTTTTTCAGTTAAATACTCTACAATACATCTTTTATAGTCTCCTTCAGAGAGAGTTCTTGCCTCTTGAACATTGTAATCTGATAATACTCTGACAACGTCAAGTAATCCTTCTCCCCACCCAGAATTTCCCCAGTCAATAATTTTTCTTCCTCGTCTATTTGATAATTTAGGATCTTGGTGGATAAAATCTCTTCCTTCAAGAACACCTAATTGTACAAGTTCTTGTCTTAATTCATAATCTCCAACAATTTTAATAGTAGGGAAACATAATGCAATTCTTTCTTCGTCTTTATTTCTTACAGGGCTTTGTGCTTTTTTTTGAACATGTAATTCTTCCATTATTTCTGTTCCATATACATGAATTTGTGCTAATGCTTTCATCCAATAAGATAAATATTTATTAAATTCTTGTTGAGAACCTTTTAATAATCTGTCAAATCCATCGTCGTGTACATATTCTTGTACTGTTAAATAAACCGGAGCACTATTAATCATTAATTCAACAGGGCTGCTCATATCACTTTTTGGAATATATGTTCTCAATACAGGATGTCTTGAGAAATAATAATTAACTATTGTTTCAACCATTGCTTCTTCAGGAGATATAACGAATTTAACTGCTCGAAGATTGTTATCTGCACCTTTTACAATATATACAGGATTCTTACTTCTTTCTTGTACAGGCATTCCATCAACAATCTCTCGTTGTGATACAAGTACTTCTGCGTGTTCTTCTCCAACACCATGTGCAAGAAGAGCTTCAGCAACATGATTATTACATACAGTACTGACAGGAGCTTTTCCTGTAATTTCATAGCGCTCTTTGTCCAAGCCTCGACTATGAGCAAGAACTTGCGTAGAATCAGTATCTTCAATAAGACTCAAAAATCTATGGCTGGAATAAATTGGTCCTTCAGCA
>JBAZCJ010000055.1:0-6633 GCA_041671005.1 Candidatus Woesearchaeota archaeon
GCAATTCTTGATATTATGACTTTAGGTGGTTTTGATAATAAAGGTATGTTGTTTGTAACAAAATCAGCAGAAGAAAAAATTTCTCAAATTTACAAACATGCAGTTGAAAAAATAATTATTTTTCAGGAAGGAACGCGATTAGAATGTAATGATGTACATATAGAAACAGTAAAAATAAAGAATAAAGATCCTGATGCAGTTGGTTTACGAATTGTGACGCCTACATTTTCATTAGGGTATACAGGCAAGACAAAATATTTTGTAAAATTAAAAGAAACATTAAAAGATGTAGAAATATTGATTATTGAATTAACTTCTATTGGTGAATCAAAAGAAGGTCTGTGTGTTGCTGAAGCACAGCAGATTATTGTAGATGTTAAACCGAAACTTGCAGTTCTCACTAATTTTGGTATTGATGTGTTGAAAGAAGATATACTTGAATTAACAAGAGCAATGTACAAGCAGACGGGAGTACAAGTTATTGCTGCAAAAGAAGGATTCTCTTTTGACCCAACATCATATGCAGTAAAGTTACGACAGCAAAGATTGCAGTTCTAAAGAAGCAAAAATAAATAATTAAATTCATAAAATTAAGAAGAAGTTATACTAATTCCTATATCTTTAGTTACTTCTTTAATTTCTGCAACTACTTCTTCAAATTCTCCTTCTTCTGCATCTTCACCTTCTATAAGGTCATTGTAAGTGATGGTAAGTTCTTCTTTAGGAGTTAAAGTAAATTCAGTGTATGCAATAAGTCTATAGTTTGTTTGTTCTTTACAGGCGAATCTGTAACGAAATGTATCTTCTCCTACTTCGCCAATATACTCCTCGTTTGAAGTATATGCAAGTAATATTATTTTGTTATACCCAATATTTCTCATATCTTCTATTTCATAAGAGACTAAAGGATCAGTATTCCACGTTCCACTATATGTTGCAGATATATAACATCCACTGCTTGCATCACAAACAAATCCTTTAAATTCCAATGAACAAACGATTTGATTTCCATTACTTGTGTACATGTTTCTTATCGCAGGATAATAAACTGTTGCTCCATTCTCTGCATCATTCAAAGGCATAATTTTATTTGTTTGAAATGGATGATTCATACAAAAATCATATTCGCAATATTCTCCATTCTCAGTTTGAAAATGACCAAATCTTTCATAAAGAAAATAAACACTTTCTTCTACATTTTCAACTTCTTTGAAATATAATTCCTCACAATTTTCATTATTCTCTTCCATGCAATATGTTGTATCTATCTGAAACCAAGACCCAGCTATGTTATACAATGTCACAATATGTGTCATACCTATCATTTTTTCTATTGCAGGAATTCCTGCTACTCTGAACATTGCTGTTGTAATAATTGCTGCATCTAAGCATACTCCTTGTTCACTTTCCCAAATCTCAGTAAAGTCTGCATCATGATTTGCAGGTGAATTTTCAAGACAATTATCTCCTTCTGGTGGGGGAAATACATCACAACTATACTCTTTAGAAATATGAACCCAATTTGCAATTGCTTCTACTTTTTCTTGTTCAGTTTCTAAACCCAAAGTAAGTTCTTCTACTTTGTCTATTAAAGGTTGATATGTGCTCCAGTCATCCCATAATCTTTCAACTCCTGTAATCTCGTCAATTAAATAATTGTCAAGATCACCAGATGCAACCATATCCATAAGTATTGGTTTACAAACATATTCTCCAGTAACAGGAGAAAGGTCAGATTCATCTAATAAGAAACTTTCAGGACAATCATCAATTACAGTTTTTGTTATTGAAATAGAAGTTGTATCCGGTGTAATTTCTGTACAAACACCTTCATTGCATTTGTATCCATTTGAGCAATCACCGTAACATTCTGAATCTTTTGGTGTAAAAGTACATGTTTGTGCTGTAAGAAAAATAGTAAGTATAAGAGAGAATAAAATGAAATACAATTTTTTCTGCATAAGTTTCTATTAATTACAGTTCTATTTAAAGTTAATTAAAACCAATATGATTCACAATAGCAAGAATAATCCATATCCTACAAAGCATCCTGCTGCAACAAAAGGAATTGCAGGATAAAACTTTCCTTTTTCTCCATAATAGAATAATAATCCTAAAGAAATTGTTGTACAAATAATAACAAATATGGGAGCAAGATAACTTCCTGTAGTTTTCATTACAACTCCTGCAAACAAGAGGGGGAATGCAACATCGCCTCCACCTAAAATAGCAGTGCTTACTTTTTGTTCAGTTTTGTGTAATGGTTTAGATGAAGTCTGTGATGTTATTGGGGTAGTATATTCTTTTTTTGAGTAAGGAATACATAATCCTGCAAATAATTTTTCTTGTGTTTGAAATTGTGCCATGACAATCATATGTTTGCTTTTCCAAACAGCGTACATGTCATAGACAGCGACAACTAGTAAAACGATAGTAATTGAAATTAAATTAAGAATTGGAACGAGAAGTGCAGCTAATCCTCCATAAATAAATATTTCGGTAAAATTGTGAATAAAAATATTATGTCTAAACACTTTGTAATATCCTAATATCCCACAAAGAATAACAGTGGTAAAATAAAGATATAATGGAGTAATCCCGGAAGTTCCAAAAAATCGAAACATCCAACTATTCATAGAAATAATGAGGGTAACAATAACACTGAGTAAAAACCAAACCTTCCATAATTTTCGTTGTTTGTATTTTATAAGTACGAGGACAAGTAATGTTCCAAAAATAAGTGCAATAAGTATGTACACATAACTTGAAGATTCATTTTCTACTTGTGGAGCAGTGATATTACTTTGTTGATATGCTTCTTCATAAATAACTGTTTTACCTTCAATTGCACTTTGTTTTATGTTAATATAATAATCAAGAACAAAGAGGCCATTGATTTGTGCTAAAATAAAAACAAGTAAAAGTAATGCTGTGATAGAAACTGTGTGCTTCATAAAAATATACTCTTTCTTTACCTATATAAGTGTTATTATTCAAGTCCACAGCCGCCGACACATAAATATACATACAAATTTTGCTGGCTTGGATACAATCGTAAAGAAAATGGTGTTGTTTCGCCACCCATAGACGCATTTAAGTTTCCGCTTTGGTAATAAATTATATTTTGGTTTGGTGGTGCAACTGCAACAAATTCATACCCTGTTTCTTTGAATCCCCATTGATCAAGTGTTTGCTGAAGAAGATAAACAATTGTTTGGTTAGCATAACTGCATGATTTTTTTCCGTCAGTACAGAGAATAGTTCCATCTGTAAAAGGATTTTTCGCGCAATCTACTAATAAATCTTTAAGAGTCGTATCATCAGTACATCCTGATGATGTTTGAAATAATGTATTGACAAATGATTCAACCAGTTTACTTTGCTCATAACTTTGTGTTGTGTCTGTACTTTTCTTTGTAAAAACAACTTTGAGAACAAACAAAAGAACAAGGGAAATAATAATTACAATAATTAATAATCCAACAATTTCCATCTGACTTTTTTTCATGAATAGACCTCAACAGTAATATATCCAAAATTAGTTGTGTCTGATACAGGATCATATAATGTAACTGGTGTTCTAAATGGTTGGCTACTCATGCTTTGATTTGTGTCGCCTGGTTCAAATAATAATATTTCATCTTCTGTAGGATAAACAGAAGTAATTGTAACTTTTGAATTTTTAAAAATAATACTTTCATAATAAAGATTATGATTTGGAATAACTTGTTCAAGGGCATGAATTTTTGAGAGATCATAACAATCAAAAATAACGACAGCATCAGTTGTACAGGCAATTTCAGACATATGTCGTATACGTTGTTCTATACTGATCGCATTGACATCTTGATTTTCTTCTTGTTGCTGTTTGCTAGTGTATGAACTAATTTTGGCATAAAATACCATTCCTCCTGCAAGTAATATAAAAAAAATGATCATAACAATAATAGTTTCTCCTGTTTTGAGTTGTGCTTTTAGTACAATCGTGGGCACCCCTTCATAACTGCATATTGATTTGTTTGTTTAAGTGTATTAACGTATGAAGAAACATCTTCGTTATTTTCAAGCGCAGTTGGAATATTATTTATTGCATCTTGTATAGAACTATCATAATAATATGTGCAGTATTCTTTTTCAGTGCCTATAAATGAATCATATAATCCTTTAGTTCGCGTAGCATAAACCTCTGTAATAATTTTTGCTTGAAGTAATGCTTTTTGTTTATTGCAAAGGTAAAATTCGTTTGTAGGAGAAAATAATGCACCAATTAACAAAGGTAATCCCGTATATGATGCATCACCGTCTGCATATGTTATTGTTCCGCTGTTTTCTGTTCCATCTACGGTAATAATATCCCATGTTTCTTGTTGAGTTCCAAGAGCGTCTTCAATTTGAGTAAGCGGAATTGTTCCTTCATCTAAAAATGAAATAATTCTAACATATGCATCATTTTTATTAGTAATACTTATTGTTGAAGGGTCATCAACTTTTATTGTTTCTTTTGTAAGATAACTGTTTTCGGCAAGGAGAGAATTTACAGCATATGCAAGTGTGCTATGTTCATCATCATAGAAGATAATATAACGAATACCATCTGTGGTAATATATAAAAAATTTGCCATTTTATATGGAAGATTCCATTCAAGAGCCCATGTAATGAGTTGTGTTCCAGAAAGAGTACTGTGACTAAAAAGTACTTCTGTTTCAGTAGATCGCGTAACTCCTCCTCCAGAAAAATCAGAAACACAGCCATAATCATTACATTCTTGAAGACAAGTAAATGACAAACTAATATCTGGGATAGTTATTGTTTGTGCAGTTTTTGGGCTTTCTGTCGCTGTTTTTAATAATGATTCAACATTTACAACTATTTGGGCAGTTATTTTTTGTTCCTGTGTTCCTTTGTACCATAAAGAAGCACCAACAAAAAAAGAGAGGATAATAGCACCAACAATCAGAATAAATATCCAATTGAATTGAACGTCAATTTGTGCTTTTACCATTCTTCTATAAGTGTCCTGTCTCCTTTACCAGTCATTTTAATTTGAAGAATGTGGCTAGAAGTGTCGATACAAAGATAATCTGTATCTGCATCACCTACTTCTATAGGTCCAAGGTCAATTCCTGTTTCAAGTTCTTGAAATGGATTTGTATATACATTTCCCGTAGTATTGCTTTGCCATTCTTGGCACATAAGAAAGTTATAATCTTCATTATCTTGTTTGCAAAGCCCTTGTTGTTGAATTACTTGAGCTGTTAATGGTCTGTCTGTAAATGTGCTATGTTGTATAAAACATACGTTGTCTATGCCTGATGGAACTTCTATTCCAAGTTTTTTCCATGTTCCATAAACAGGTCGAACATCATCTGCATATCCTTCAAGTGTTGTTTTAAACTGGATAAGATCTATTTGGTTTATTTTAGTGCCTAATTCTAAAATATATTTCACACCAAAAAGAAGTAAGAGTCCTATAATAAAAATTGCAAGTATAAAAAAAAAAATTTCAGCTGTTTGTGCTTTTTTCATATTACCTCTTATGTTTAATTAATTTATCTAGCTCTAAGAATGTTTTAGAGGGTTGTTTGGTAATAGGTTTTTTCACAACAATTTTTTCTCCTAACTTATGTGTGATTTTTTTCTTTTTAGGTGTTTCTTCTGTAGGTTTTTCAGGAGTTTTTATTTCTATTTTTTCTTTAGATTCTACCTTTTCTTTAGGTTCTATTTTTTCAGTTGATTTTGTAGGTTTATCTTCAAAAACAGTGAATACACGTTGTCGTAATTCTTGTTTTTGTTGCTGTGCTTTTTGTAATGTTTCTTTTTGTATCTTCGGCATTTGTACTTTTTGTGGGAATCGTGTAAGGCTGTTGAATGAAGGTAATTGTTTTCCTAAGCCAAGACTACTTAATGAAAATGGTTTTCCTTTCTTTTTCATATAATATGCATAACCAAAGTAAGCACCAACGCCTGCACCTATTAAAAGAAGGAATATGATTGTCCATACCCACCATGATAATCCTTGAGTTTGTGATGAAGGACTTGTTTTATTATCTCCTTTTTGAAGAGCCACTTCTTCACATGTATCGCAATCTCCGCCGCAGTCTATTCCAGTTTCAGTGCCATCTTTAACGCCATCATCGCATGATGCAACTGCGCATATTTTTGTGTTACAATATCCGGATGTACAATCTTTATTATAAGTACATATTTTGCCTTCTGCACATGCATCGCAATAATTACCGCCACAATCAATATCACTTTCTCCTTGGTTTTTAATTTCATCATAACAGCTAGATTCTTGGCAGATATTTGTAATACAGTTACTGCTGGTACAATCATCATCAAGTAAACAACTGTCTCCTGTTTTGCAAAGATCACAGCTTCCTCCGCAGTCAATATCAGTTTCATCATTGTCTTTTACGTTATTAGAACATGTGCTTGGTTCTGTTTCACTAATAGTTGTACAATTTGTTTTGCATGATGTACCTGCAACACCTGGATTAATAAGAACTCCATCGCTTGAGCGTACAGTACTCCATAATCCAACTTCATTCATTGCTTTGACATTCCAATAATAAGTTGTTTGGTTTTTAAGAGACAATCCTTCTATGCGTACTTCTTTACTTGTTGTGTTT
>JBAZCJ010000055.1:6643-8291 GCA_041671005.1 Candidatus Woesearchaeota archaeon
TACTGAATACATGTATAACACAATATCTGTTATTGAGTCACTTGCACTCCATGTTGCAGAAAGTGTTGTATTAGAGGAGCTTGTGTTTCCATCTTCAATAAAATCAATGACAGGAGCACTTGTGTCAACAGGAATTGTAAAATAATTAGTCATTAATCCATCCGCAAACCAGCAGCTAAAGTAGTATGTATAATTCCCGTCTGTGCTGACAGTATTATTTGCAGTTTTGAATTGTTTATCTGTGACTAGTGTCATTGCTGTGCTAATTGAAGTGCTGTTTGTTCCATAACTGCAGCTTGTTGCAGTTCTTGTTGTTCCTATTGTAACTGTAAATGATCGTGATCCACTAATTGTAGGTGAAATTAAATAAATATCAGATGCAGCGCTTGTATTAACTGTAAAACTTAATAATGATGTTGCACTGGTGAGATATGCACCATTTTGGCATGCAACATATAATGTGTATAGTGTGTTGTCAGTTAATGATTCAAATGTATCATTATTCATGGTAGAATATTCATTATCATCATAATTAGTAAATTTCGTCATACCTGTATTAAATCCATCACTTGAATCAAAACTATATTTACATTTGGTTCTGTCATCAGTTGTAACATTAATTTGTGCATTAAGTGGAGCTTCAATAATACTTGGTGGAGTTTTTCCGTCGCTGTTTGTAAGTTCTAATTTTTCAATGACTGGTGCAGTACTATCGTATTCAAGTATAAATTGGGTTGCATATTCAACGCCATTAGTAAGAAGGCATTTTACATACACATATTCTCCTATTCCTTGTTTTGATGAATCAATTGTGTATGATGCACTATATTGATGTGCAGAACTGTCGCTGCTGCTTGCAGTAAGAGGCATTGATTTCTCTCGTGAAACATTATTTTTACTGTATCCACAATCATCTGCTTCTAAATATGTTCCAACTGTAAATGTAAATGAAGATGTTGTAGAAACTCCATTGCTTGGAGAAACAATCCATATTGCATCATCACCGAGTTCTGTTGTGTATCGTACACCTATTGTTTGTGGTGCAGTTATTGCTCCAGACCGATCTGTTCCATATATAGTAATATAATTATATGTCGTTTCATTTGTTTCAAGAGTAAGAGGAACAGTGTAACTAAATCCTGAAGATGCATCAACAGTATATGTAGATTCATTTCCTTCTGTATTTCTTACTGTGATTGATGCAGTATTAATTGGTGTGCTTGTGGTATCAGGATCATTGACAGTTCCTGTGATTGTGACATATGGAAGATATACTGAAGAGCCATCTGTTGGACTTGTAATTGTTAATGAAGGATCATAAAAGTCAACTTTAATTTCAGTACAATGTATAGTTTCTTCGAGTCCCCCAGCACCATTAATAATATTTTCATTGCTGTAATAACATAAAACTGTTGTTTCATTTTCTACAGGAATTGCATCTGTAATTTCGTATAATATTGTTGGTGCACAATCTATTGTGTCAAGGCAATAATATGTTTGATTGCATCCCAATCCATATTCTGGAGAATCTGTGCATGAAAGGTACATGTCTAAATCTTCGCCAGTATAAAAACTTGAAAAGTCAAATGCATCGCCAAAACTGTCAACAACTGTTGTTGAAGGTGCAGTGGTGTCATAAGTAAACTGT
>JBAZCJ010000056.1:0-8286 GCA_041671005.1 Candidatus Woesearchaeota archaeon
TTAGGGTAAAATTTCTTTATTATATTAGTATTTTCTTCTTTTTATTAGCTACTATAATTTTACTCTTTGAAATGATTTAATTTAAATTCAATCTCAAACCCTTCTCATCACATGAATATTTGAGATCAATGAAGAAACATTCAGAATGTAATCCTTATTCTGTGTTCTGATGTCACGTACTATTTCTATGAATTCTGTGATGTCTCTTGCAGCAACTGAAAGAATATAATCCCATGTCCCTATACCTATTTTTATCCAATGGATTCTTGGATGTGCCATGACATTTTTTTCAAATGCCTCTTTTTCTGCAAGGTTTACTTTTAGAAGAAGATTATGAAATTCTAAACCTAATCTTGTATAATCTGGATCAACAGAAAAACGGATTACTCCTTTATCTTTCAAATTTTGAATGCTGTCTTTGATTTTTCTATAATTCCATATTGTTTTTGAGATTATCTCATTATAAGAGATAAGAGGATTATATTTTAAGATTTCCAATAATGTTAAATCCTCCTCAGTAAGTTGGTAATCACGATCATATTTGAGTAAATTGTACTTTTGAAGGAATTTTAATTCATGACAAAATGATTTGTATCCTAATGTGTCTTCTATATCATGATGTACAAGGTCTATGTTTTGTATCACATCATGAAATAATTCATTGACTTTGCTGAGAATCTCTTGCAATTGTTGTTCATTTTGTGTTATAACTAGTAATGAAAAATCATACAATCCAAGTGTTTCTTTCACTTTAACAAATTTCTTCAATTCTGCAAGCGCAGAAAGTATCTTTCTGTCAAATTTTGTGAGTTTGATTAATATTGTTGTTTTTATTATGGTTTTGTGATTAAAAACAAGCAAAGGTTTTATGAATTTTTGTTTATACAGCTTGTTTACTCTGCATTCTACAATTTTTCTATTGACACCAAGCAGTTTCGATAAATCAGTTGTTGTTAATCGTGAGTCTAATGAGAGGAGATAAATAATATTTTCACTTATTATATCCAATTTTGGTGAAAAAGGTTTCATTTTCGCTGTATTCTGTTAACTTTTTCACTAAGAAACGCCGATATTAATATAAACTTTTTTGCTTACCCTATTTCATAAGGGGTGTAGGTGATGATATCCTTTGTTGGTATTGGGTGGGAGAAAAGACTACGCAGAGTAAGAAGCAACTATACATTATCTATTGCAAAAGACATTATTTTAGGCAATGCCTTAAGAGGCGGTCAAGCTCTTTCATATTTTTTAGTACGATACCACAATAGAAATGCAGTTCTTGTATTTTTGGATGGCAAGGGAGTAGACATAAGTAATGAAAAACAGATGGATTTGAGGAGGTTTGTGATGATGAAATAGAAAAAACAGTAATAAACTTTAAAAAGAAATACAATCGTTTGTAAAGTATGAGAGTCTGTAGAAATTGCGGAAAATCTGCCGATACAATCCAACATCTTTTACCTAAATATTGCACAGAACCAGAATATTATATTCGATTACCTCTTTGTAGTCAATGTCATAATTTTGGTAAAGAATCTTCAAATAGCATAGGACAAAGAATTCTTAACAAATTAGGACATGAACCAATTGGGTCATGTACAACTGTAAATGGTTTAACAGCTACGATAATTGCTGGAAGTGCATATCAAACTAATTTTGTTCCCATTCCATCAGGAACATTTTCAGCTTTTTTCATAAACATGATGACAGAAAGTACAAAAGATTTCTTGTTAACCAGTACTGGATCTTCTGTTACAGCTTCGGGTTCTGCTTTTGGGATGAATGGATATTTTGGTTATGTCTTCTTAGCAAAGCCTATTAATTAATCCTTGTTATTCTCACAAAAGCACACATTTTGCATCACCAAATGTGTGACTTTAGGCATTGCCAAAGGTTTATACTTTCCTGTGTTTAGTATAAATACATGAAAAATGAACAAAAGCTCATTACTCTTTTAGAAAAAATAGAACAAAATCAGTGTTATATTTTAGACATTCTTGAACAGATTTACAGAAACACAATCAAAGAGGAGAAAGTATGAATCTATTGATTATTTTAGGTGAATGCGATGACTGACAATAAACTTGAAGGGTTTAAATTGCGTTTTACTGAACGGCAATTAGAACAGTTAAGGCAAAAAGCAGCAGAATCAGGGTTTAAGAGTATTGCAGTCTATATTCGCTATCACATATTTTTTACTGTCCCATTACTTGAAAAAGCTTTTCGTAAGGTGAAAGAATGAGTGATTTTGAAAAGCACTGTTACATACGGCTCAAAAATAGGACTATTGCAATTTCAGACAGTTTATGGAACAGAATTCAATATACTACAAAACAAACTATTTCTACAAGTGCATTTATTCGAAGAGCAATAGAAAAAGAGCTTGAGGTATGGGAATATGGAAAAAATACCTGAATGGATAAAAATATTGGAAGATTTAAAGAAATATATTAAAGAATTAAATGAAAAAACATCAAAAAAAGAATAAGATTAATTTTCATATTCTTTTTCTTGTACTATTGCGAGTTTCTGCGTCATCTTTTGAAGAATAACTCGCTGAACATCTGGATCTTTCAAAAGTTCATTCATCAGTGCATCAGATTGTTCTCGCATACGTACAATGCTTTCTTGCTTCTCCTGTATTTCTATTGCATATGTCATATCAAGAATTGCATTGCATTTAGTACATGTAACGCAATCATAACTGTTAATGGCTTCACATCGTGGACAAATTCTTGGAACAATATGCTTTTCTTTTTTTGTTTCATGAGGTATAACTCCATTCATTGCAAGAATAGCATTGTCTACATCTCTTCCACTCATATGAACATACGTACTAGGCATATCACTTCCTTGAATCCAGCCAAAATAGTGATTCATTTGAAATTCTGTTAAATGATGTGCCATAAAAGTAGCTCGAGAATGTCTGAAAATATGCGGATTAAATCGTTTTCTGATGCCTGCTTTTTCAAATAATCGTTTCAAGAGTATACGCATATTATCATATCGCATTGATTGATGATGCCGTACTGAACCTATATTTATCCAAAGAGGCGCTTTTGGATCATTTTTTAGCGGATGGTTTTTTACCCATGCAGATGCATAAGCAGTACTTGCAACAAGACGTATCTTTCTGCTTCCTGTCTTTCCTTGCATAGCAAGAACCATGCCATGTTGATCAAATCCTATATTTTCTAATGCGAGATTTCCAAGTTCTCCTATTCGTGCCCCACTTTCCCAAAGCATAAATATAAATGCCTTGTCTCGAGGATGCTCTGCCATCTGAATCAATTTGTGAATGTCTTCTTCTGTGAGCAATTCACTCTGTGAAGGAAGCTTTTTTTGTGAGCGACCTATATGCAATGAGATCCAATCTGCAATGCTCGGATATTCTTTTGTTTTCGTCATCCAACGATAAAACCGTCGAGTAATATTTTTATAACTTCTTTTTGTCCAAGGACTATAATTGCTTTCCTGTTGAATATTGCCAATATATTGCTTCAATTCGTCTATTGTCACAGTATCCAAGTCCTTTCCTAAACCCATTGCAATAAGTCGAAGAAGCCTGTAATATTTAATCAGTCTTGGCTTCGATAGACCCTCAAGCAACAAATCGTTGACAAAAGAAAAGATAAGCTGTTTATTCTTTTCAGAGAGATCTGATTTTTTCACGTACTCTTGTGTACGAATATATTCTTGGTCATACTCGTGGATACACATACTGCACTTCCAAGAAACAGAATATTAATACTTCATTACTAATTTGTGGGTCTCATTCACCGAAAAGGGGAATCGAACCTGAGTTCAAATGCGCTGACCGGGAATCGAACCCGGACCTCTGCCTTGGCAAGGCAATGTTGTACCACTCAACTACCAGCGCAAATAATAGTTATATTTTATTGAATAATTATTAACTTTTAATTATAAAGTGGGCCCAACCGCTCTGAACCTAAGGGAAAGACTTCCCTTAGCAACCTCGATTAAGTATGACATTCACTTTGTGAAGTCATACGAATGACCCTCTCGGATTAATTATAAAGTGGGCCCAACCGGATTTGAACCGGTGACCTACGCCTTGTAAGGGCGTCGTTATAGCCACTAAACCATGAGCCCATACCTCTACGAATTTCCTCGTATTTTATAAATATTGTGCTAAAGCTTTATATAGTCTTTTTGTCATGAGTAAGTAATCAGAGGTGTTATTATGACAAAAATCAATAAAAATGTGCTTGGAATAACTATGGCTATATTTCTTGGTGCAATGCATGCAGTATGGGCTCTTGCAGTTGCAGTAAATATTGGACAAAAGTTTCTTGACTTTATTTTTCCTATGCATTTTTTGAGTAATGTGTATTCAGTTATGACATTTAGTTTTGCAACAGCATTAATGCTCGTTGTTATGGCAACAGTCTGTGGCTATGTTATGGGATGGCTTTTTGCAGCACTGTGGAATTATGTTGATAAGAAAGTTTGAATAAGATTTATAACTGATTTTCTTTTTCTTTCTTTTTATGACTACACATGAAATTACAGCAACAATTAGTACAGATGTTGTTGCACGTTTAGCAACACTTTCTTCAGGAGATTTACTTATCGTAACATTCCCAGAAGGGAAAGATGAAAGAGCAGTTATTGCATTAAGTCTTGTTGATAGATTATATCGTGGAGCATATGATTTTGAAGTGCATACAGCTGCTGGAGGATATCAATACGATCCATTAAGAAATTCTAGCAGTTTTCCTTATCCGTTAATAGGTACGGCTGGAAATCATCCTTTAATAGATCCTCGACATGTTATAGAAGTTGATGTTTATCGACCTTAACTTTAATTCTATTCAAACTCTTCATTAGGTTTATATTCCTGTTATCTTTTTTGTTTTGTATGAAATATTTTTTACTTGTATTGTGTTTGTTACTTATGGTAACAGGATGTACTCCCCAAGAACTTAATTTTGACGAAATGGTTGTTCCTTCAGATTTTGCAATTTATTACACCTTTGGAGTTGGTGAAAAAAATGTATTGGATAGTGTAAATAATCTGTATGTAAAAGATATGATTTGTGATGAGAGTAAAGAATATACATTAATTCTTACAGATGACGAAAAACAAGAGATTCAGCGATTAATTATTCTTAATTCTTTTTTTGACTTAGAAGAAGGTTATGAACAAAAAGGAAATATTGTAACAGTATGTCAGCCATCATCTACAATAACTCTTACTATTACAATGGATGGTAAAACACATACTATTCACAGAGAAGAATGTGCAGGTGGAGATGGAGATATTCGTTCACTTACTATGGCTTTAAATCAAATTATACAAGAACATGAGGAAAAAATGGAGATTCCAGCACTTCAATGTGGGTATGTATAGTAACATTTAAAAATAAGTGCTGGTTTCAGAATACTATGGAAGGCGTAATTGTAAATTTTAGAGTTGGAATGAAGACAATGCATCACAATCATATGATTGTTTCTACTAAAACATTGAAGAAAAAAGAAGATGCAGCAAAGCTTGTTGGAAAAACTGTTGTATTTACTACCACAGCTAAAAACCAAATTAAAGGCAAAGTTGCTTCTGCACACGGCAATAGTGGTGCTTTACGAGTTATTTTTGAAAAAGCAATGCCTGGTCAAGCAATCGGTAAGAAAGTTATGATTGAGTAAGCTTGTTTAATTTTCTATTATTCTCTTAATTAATTGTTTAATTAGATATTCAACTTCAATAATCCATTCATATAGTGTTTTTCTTTTCTTGGCGATTTGTTGTAGCTTAGCAACGAGAGCACGAAATGCATGTATTTTTGAAAAAGTGTGTGAACAAAAAATAGTTAACGAAATAGTCCAAAAAATAAAAAAGAATCGCAGCATTTGTTACAACGCTGCGTCTTGGTTTGCTGGTTTGAGGTGTGTTTGAATAAATTTTTCAAAGAAGATTTTGTTTTTTTTGTAAAAAAAATAATGAAAGGGAGCCTAGATCCCTTCCGTGTATGCGAGCTATAATCATCATCCTCTTTACAGTATATTAGATCAATCCTTTATTAATACCCTCTGCAAGATACTCCTAGAAGCTTTTTCCACAAGTTTTAAAAAGCGTTATACACCATTCCGTCATTATGTATCAATTAGGACTTACACCTGACTGGTTTCAGGATATTGACACGTTATTTGAATTGATCTCAATTATTGTTACAGTTCTTATAGCAACAATTGCATATAAATTTTACAGACTTAGTTCTGAAGAAAAATATAAATGGTTTAGTCTTTCTTTTTTGTTAATAGCTGTAGGGTATATTTTTAAAATATTAACCAATTTTTTTGTGTATAATGAACAGCTAATTACACATACGCTTGGGTTATACACATATACTGTTCAATATATCCAGGAATATTACTATATTGAAATATTTGGAACATTAGCGTTTCGATTTTTTATGCTTGTAGGATTATTCAGTCTTTATTATCTTGTTAACAAATGCCAAGATAAAAAAACAATTCCATTAGTGTTGTTTTTAATATTAATCACGACAATTTTTAGTACTGTTCAATATTTTGCATTTCATCTTACAGCAGCATTGATATTAGGATTAATTGTTTGGCAGTATTCTGATATATGTAAAAAATTAAAGAAGACTTTGACTCTTTGTAACCCAATCGTTGCATTTGGCGTTTTATTTATTAGTCAGCTTGTTTTTGCATTATTATTTTTAACTCCAAAAATATATGTGGTTGCTGAAGTTATTCAATTATGTGGATTTCTATTGCTGTTATACAATTATATTTCAATGATGTGGAGAACATGAATAAACGACGTTCACGATTAGATATCATTGCAGATATGTTAACGTCTATACAAGATAAAGGCGGAAAGATAAAACCTACTCACTTGATGTATAAAGCAAATCTTTCTCATAATCTACTTCAGTCGTATCTTGAAGAATTAATTCATAAAAATATGGTTAAAGAAATGGATATTAATAATTACAAATATTTGATTATTACTGATAAAGGGTTGGAATTGATTCAAAATCTCAAGAAAATGAAGGATTTTCAAGACTCATTTGGAATTTGAGAATTATTTTCTTCATTAGGTTCCCATCCTTCTCGTGCTAAATCTTTGAATTTTTGTCCAGTCATTTTTGTTTTTAGTGTGCCAAAAATATTCTTTAAATCAATCATAATTTTACTTTAAATAAGAGAGAATTTATAAAATTTATCCGTGAAACCAGCCACTTAAACACATACGTTTTTTCTCAGAAATTAATGGTGTTACTTGATGTGCAGATTGGCGTGTAACTTGGAATATTATTAAACTATTTTGTATAGGAGGATATGATTGAATAATTTTTTTTGGAACATTTTCTTTGTCAACAGTAAATAATTCGAGAGTGCCTCCATCTTTTTTTGTTAATGTTGGCGTTAAATATAATATATATGCTAATCGTCGATTATCTGCATAGTCATTATGAGGTTTGTAAAATCCTCCTTGCGGAAAATTTAATCCTGTTAAATCAATATTGTTTTTGAGTTTTAATATCCCTGTAATTTCTTCCATCATTTTTACAAAATAAGATGAAGTGAGCATTGTATAAAAGCTGCTGAAAACATATGATGTGCTATACCTAAGATCTTCTGTTTGCTGTACATTGTATTGGTCTGATAATCGTGGTTCAAATGGTTGTTTTTCCAACGCTTTTAAAAGAAAATCAAGTTGTTTTGGTTGAAGAAAATTTGTTATCAATAAATGAGGAAAAGGTTTGTTATTTTGAAACTCTTTTGTATACTTTTTTATTACTGGTTCTTGAAAATGTTCTGGCTGTATCCATCCCTTTAATGCTTCAATACGGGGATTAAGTCTTTGCATATGATGTTTCTGTATTTTAGTATATATAAGTCTTACGAAAGAGTAGGTTGTATTAGATTTAATTCCCTAAGTGAATTTTGATTATCTTGTATTAAAATGAACGTATCTTTCAACAGCTTTTTGGTAAACAGAAAATGATTGTTCATGTATATCTGTGATCTTAACACGCATAGGTTTTTTGAAATTTGTTGTATGTCTTGTTGGACCATTGTATAAAGTTAGTATGTTTGCTTGAAATTCTGTAGGTTTACTTCCTTCTATATCTAAGGTTAATCTTGTGAATCCTTTATTATAAGTATATGTTTGGTGTAGTTCTATTTGCGGTACCCATCCTAATGCATTCCATTTGAACTGATTTTTTCTGTTTATTGATGTAGATACTGCAAGTCCTTCTTCAGAATGATATTGTGCTAACTCATCTA
>JBAZCJ010000057.1:0-8220 GCA_041671005.1 Candidatus Woesearchaeota archaeon
AATTGTGAATTCAAGTTCTGGCAAAGAATGTGAAATTATTTCACGTTTATTTGAAGTATAATCAAAAGAAGAAAGTAAAGAATGAAGTGTTATCAAAAGACTAGAAAACTGCTCTGAATTTTCTAATGGTTTACCAATATCAAGACTTTCTGTTTTTTTATGGTCTAACAAATGAACTAATTTAAGAGAATGCAAAAGGTTGATAAGAGAAGGAAGTTTAGTCTGAGGACCAACAATCTGTATCTTCATCATACGTTTTGCTCTAAACATCTCTTTTCAACTCAATTGGGTTTTAAAATCTTTAAGAAGGGTAGAAAGGGTCTTTTTTGTACGTTCATCTGCCCGTTCAACAAGACTCTCTGCTTCTTTTTCTGCTTTTTTAAGAAATTTCTGCTGTTCTTTTTCTAATTCTTTTTTTCGTGAAATAAGTGCAACTGTTTTTTCTGTAAGTATATCTTTTTTTCGATTAATAGTAAATGCATCAGCATCAGATTTTCCTTTAGAAACAATCAAAGATGCTTTTTCACGTGCGTCAATAAGAATTTTTTCTACATGAGTTTCTGCTTCTCGAATTTCTTGAAGTGTTTTTTCCACAATAACCACCCTCTAAATCTATAAATAAGCATTGTCTTTTAAATGTACACTATAGAGTCTATAGAAACTATATAGTTTATAGAGATTCCATTTCATAAAGCATAGCCCAATCGACAAGCACTTCTGAAACATTTACCAAAAGTTCCTTTGCCCGCTTTTTTTCATATGTAAAAATATCTTTTACTTTAACAGATTCAATATCATCAATTTTTTTAATAAATTGAATAGCAACCGTTGAAGGAAGTACAAATTGTGACGTTCCTACGTCTGTTAAAACATCTTTTAAAAAATCAATAACATCTAAAATAGAATTCAAAAAAGAATTATCAATAGGTTCCATGACAAATAAAACGTCAACAAGTCTTTCCAGTTCTTTAGACATTAAAGAGATATAATATAATTCAATAGTACGAAACTGTGACGCATGATGATATGTAAAGGCTTCAATTATTGATTTATCTAGAAGCAACTGACTTCTGTCTATTTCTTCCTCATATCTATTCACAAGTTCTTTTGTATAATTTTTCATCATAATTGTAAGCATATTACGAATTTTACGAATCATAGTTTTTAATAAAGAACCGACATCTTCCACATGAATAGAACTTTCACAAGTAATAGATCCTTTATTTAACTCAACCAGTTCTAAACTAAGAAGTTTTTTTTGTTGAAGAAGTTTAGTGTAATCGATTGGTTTTTCCAAAACAATTTTAAATTTAGATGCAGGAGTAAGATAACACCCAATGATAAGTTTATGAAGAACATCCAAATTATCTTCTTTAACGCGAATAATAAGTTCTTTTTTCTTTCCTTCCTGTAATTCTGAAGAAATAGTTAAAGAACCATCCTCATTAACAACAGTAGAGACTTTACTTTTAGATGTAACTTTATGCTTTTTACACCATGCTGTAGGTAAATACATGTAATGCATGTTCCCTGTTTTTTGTATATTTCGAATATCCATAAAGAGTAACTATATAGTAAGTATTTATAAAAGTTACGCAGAAGAAAAATCACAACAAATATAAACAAAAAATTCTCAAAAACATATATGGAGCAATATTTCCTCATTTGGGCATTAGTTTTGATTATTGGAACCATAGTATTTTATGTTATTATGAAAAATCTCCTCAAAACACTTGCAACATTTTTATTTATTATCCTCTTATTCGTTGTCATTACAGGGACATTAACCTATTCTGATTTTAATAATTTAAAAACAAAACTTGAAAAAATGGAAACAGGTTATGTGCTTGAAGAAAATAATGAACCTATTTTTGGAGCAATAGTCACTGAACAAACACAGACTGAACTTGATATCACAAAAGAGTATAAAGAAATTATTAAAGATAACGAATTATACAAATTGATTGCAATTAACTCTATAGTATATAATGACCTCCCTGAAGAAATAGGAACAAAAAGTAAAAAGACACTTATTGAAACTGTAAAAGACACCTCTGCATCTTTTGAAGAACGTGCCCAAGCGTTTAACATATTAAATAGTGCAGTAAAAGAACAAGGAATAGGATATTTATTTATAGAATATAAAGAAGAAAATATTAAAGTATATCCTAAAACAATGTTTTTTAGAACTATTAGTATAATCCCAACCACATGGCTTGAAAAATTTACTTCTTCCAACGAAGAATAGCAGCTGCAACAACAATACAAACACCTAATATCAATGCTGCAGGAATATAATTCGTGTGAGTAATTACAGGATATTTATGACATTGAAAATCACTGCCACAATAACTATCTGAAGTACAATCTTTATCAGCACTACATTCTCGTGTAGCAAGATCAATAACCTTTGAAAATAAAATAAAAAGAGCTATAACAACAATAATTGCAACAACAACCCCTGCACCTTTCTTGTTCATAAAAAGAGGGAATGAAAATGAATTTTTAAAGATGATGCTTCTCTAGAGCTTTCTCACAAAAGTCAAAAACCCACTATGCCCAATACTTTGGCTTTTTGGTCTAACTTTTCTGCCAAGAACATCCCATTCTGTTTCAGAAATTTCGCATGTTTTAATATATAAAAGTCCAGGTGTTTCTCGCACTTTATCAACAAAATCCATAACCTGAGGAACACAAGGACTGTATGAAACAACATAACCCCCATGTTTCAAAGCATGCAATGCATGACCAACTGCAAGCCAAGGTTCTGGTAAATCTAATAAAATCATGTTAACATCAGTCTCATCAATTCCTTCGTAAATACTTTTATGTTTAATCTCAACATTAGTTATACTAAGAAAATCAAGATTACCTTGTACAATTTTAACATAATCTTCACGTAATTCATATGTATAAATCTTGCCGGTAGTACAAAGATGTGCAAAAAAGCATGTTGCTCCTCCTGAACCAGAACCAGCTTCAACAATAGTCCAATCGTTTGACATCCCAACTTCAGCTGCAATAAAACCCAAATCCTTTAGTGGAATAATTTGAGCATTTCTTTTTATTTTCCAATATTTATCAAGAAATGAAGGTTCAAGAACAGTGTATGGGATATTTTTATTTGTATTTAACACATCGCCAATTTTTGCTTTTGCAACAACATCTTTTGTAAAAAGTCCATCACTGGTGTGCATATCATTGCCTTTAAACAAATATTTGTACCCTTCTTGATTAATCAATAACTTTTCTTTCATAA
Organism: Candidatus Woesearchaeota archaeon; assembly: GCA_041671005.1. Lineage (GTDB taxonomy): Archaea > Nanobdellota > Nanobdellia > Woesearchaeales > DSVV01 > JACRPI01. Next base: position 3,260 of record JBAZCJ010000057.1, read on the forward strand.
TACTAAACTAATGAGAACCTACATAAAAATGTATTTGTATTTTAATATCAAACAAAACAATTAAACCTTCTTACTGCAATACACCCTAAACCCAGCTTTCTTACCTAAAACAGAAACATTACCAAAAATTTCTTTCATCTTTTTTTCCAACATTGCCCCACCCTTATTATGCTGTGCAACTATTTGTAATGTCCCATTACTCTTCAAATATTGTGGTGTTTCTTCAATAAGTTGATACACTAAATCTCGCCCAGCATGATGGGGAGGATTTGAAATAATAACATCAAAAGTCCTGCCAATTAATTTCTTATACAAATCACTTTCAATAATTTCAAGAGAAACATGGTTTTTATGTGCATTTTTCCTACTGATAGTAAGAGCGCGTTCATTCACATCTGTCATAACAAGAGTACTTTCAGGAAATGATTTTTTAATAGAAATACCAATCACACCAATACCACATCCTAAATCCAAAACATCCTGTCCATTGTTAAGCTGTGCATGTTCCAATAACAATTGCGTTGCAAAATCAATCTGCTGAGAAGAAAAAACACCCGTTGCACATATAAAATGCAGAGTATGATTATAAAAAGAAAAATCCACTTCTTTTGTCTTTAATGCAGACGTAGGTTTTTGTGTAAAATAATGTTCTGCCATTAGATCATAACATTGTAAAGCTTCAATATAAGTCTATCTGTTGCCCGAACAAGTTCTGGACCATCTCCTTGAATAGTAATACAATTATCTTTAGCATAAACTAAAGTTGGTGAACCAGATTTTAAAAACATAACAGGGGCATCAGTTGAATTACAAGTAATAATAGGAACAGTTTCACACCCAGTACCTGTTTGTATACAAGCAGAAACTGGTGCAATATTAAAAGTTTTAACAAGATTTTGTGTTAGTTCTCCACTTGCTAACGCAACATAACCTAGTTCAGAATCTTGAGGATCAAAAGTAAGATAATAACGATAACTATTATTAGAAATATTGGTTGTAGATAAACTATTAAAAAAAGAATCAAGATCTCCAGTAATAACAATATCCGTTAAATTCTTTGGACCAAAATGAAGAGGAATATTATAGAGATCACCTGTAATTGCATTACTTATTTGTGTATACCATAAATTATCATAAAAAACAAAACTATACCCATTGTAAACATAACGAGTTTCTGTATCCATTCCTTCTGTAATCGTTTCTTGATGAATTTCAGTCAAAGTTTGTGGCTGTTGATTAAAAAATCGTGGAACAAGAAAAATTGCAACTAAAATAACAACAAACATACCTAAACCAATAAAAAATGTTTTAGATGAGGTTTGTGGAACTTCTTCAACAGAAACAGATTCTACTTGTTCTGAAGTTGGCTGTTTTTGCTCATCTGATTTTAAGGGTTGTGTATCATCCATTGTTACAAGAAAGATTTCTCTCTTTTTTAAGCTTATGAATTTGAAGCTATATCATAACATCATAAAGCGTATAAACCAACCTATCTTTAAGAGAAACTAAATCTCTCCAATTTAATGATTCAAGAACAAGACAATTTTCATCTTGATAAATTTGTGCAAACGTTGTTGTGTTTGTTGTATGGATATAAACAATAGGTGATGTTGAACTACAATTGACAACAGGATATTGATATGCATCATTAGCTTGAGTAATTGCAAAAGCAACAGATTTACCTAATAACATAAAATCTTGCTGTACAAGTTCCATACGAAGTACTTCTACATATGCCAATGCAGGATCTGCAGGGTCAAATAAAATTGTAACTGTTGGTGAATAAAGAAGAGAAGTATAAACAAGAAGTGTTGTATCTAAAGGAATTCCTTCAAGATATCCAGGATATGTATATCCTTGAACAATTCCTTTATCTGTTTTAATTTCATATTTATTATCCTTTTGTGTAACTTTAAATTCATTATAATCAGGCATTCCATCATCTGAACCTTGCCACATCCCAAGAACACTAAAGACCATTAAAAAAACAATAATCATTCCCATTATGTTTTTTTTTGAAAATATCTTTTTTTCTTCTTTCATAAAAGAATTAAATACGCACAAATTTATAAGTTTTTAGATTTTTCAGCTTATGTTAAACACGATCAGAATACTTATATACTTCTTAAATCGTTCAAAACAGTCTCATCATGAAATTAATTAACTTTTTTCATTCACTAAACAAAGAAATTTTAAGTTTTTTAGATCACCTCACTGAACAAAAGCTTAAGATAGCATTAATTAGTTATTATTTTGAACCACCAGTTACCTCAGGAGTAGGTGTGCATACAAAATTTCTTGCGGAGTATATTGCAAAAAATAATTGTGAAGTTCATGTTTTTTGTAGTAACACAGATTATGAATCCTATAAATGGAAAAATATCATTGTACATAATATTGGAAGAACATTGTCTAATGTAAATGGCTCACTATCAAAAAAAAGATTAGAATATTTCTTGTTTGAATCAGAAGTAGTAAAAGCAGTAATAAGAGAAAATGCTACACGACAATTTGATATTCTTCACACCCATGGTTCGCTCACAAAAGCAGCATTTATTTTAAAGAAAGTATGCGGCTTAAAATGGGTCCACACATTTCACGCTATAGAAAAAGTAAGAATAAAAAAACTTTCAAAAGAAGAAAAATATTTTGATGATTTAATTACATGGGGAGAAAGCACTGTAAATTATTGTGATGGTGCTATTTATGTCTCAGATCCAATCTATTTACAAGGGAAAAAATTATATCAAATCAAAAAAAATGTTGTAATTCCTAATGGAGTCGATACTAATTTCTTCAAATATTCTGTTATAACGGAAAAAAATATCTTGTTTATAGGACGATTCAGCAAAGAAAAAGGTATCGAACTCTTTCCAGAAATAATTGAAAAAGTAATGAAGATTGAAAATGCGACCATCACTATTTTAACACCATATAATGCGTTACCTAAAGATATGAAGAATATTTATGATAAAATTCAGGTTTATAAGAAAAAATATGAGAAAAGAGTAAAAATAATTACCAAATCTATGACTCAAGAAGATATTGCAGGTTTATATAAAAATTGTCAAGTATATATACAACCATCTAAATATGAATCATTTGGTTTATGTATTATTGAAGCAATGGCCACAGGGAGACCAGTAGTTGCTTTTAAAGTGGGCGGGATTCCTGATCTTATAGGGAATTGTGGTTTTATAGTTAATAATAAAGAAAATTTTTTATCTAAAATTGAAGAATTGTTGAACAATAAACAATTATGTATTGAAATAGGAGAAAAAGCACGTATAAGAGCTAAAATATTTGAATGGGATGGTATTGCCAAAACAACAATTGATTTTTATAGAGAGGCATTAAATGAATAATAATATTTTAATTCCTACGTTAATAATCATAGGGGGATCAATTATTTCTATAATTATACATTTAATTCTATTTAAGTTCTCTAACAAAATTATCAAAATGTTTCAACTATACTCAGAATCTCAAGATATACTTAAATTGTCATTAAGGTTAATTTCTTCTTTCATTAGTGTAATTATTTTTCTTGTTTTTCTTCGAAAAGCTTTAACAATTATTGGTTTAAATTTTACAGTAGATTTTATTGAAAAGATCATTTTAAGTTCAGGAAAATATTTTTCTGCTTTTCTTATCATATTATGTGGGTTTTATATTTCACGAATGATTAATAAAAAAATAAATGGAATGAGTACTGGATCTAAACAATATTTTTATTTTTTAAGTAATCTTATAGTAAATACTGCATTTATTCTTACAGGATTAACTATTGTTGGAATTGATATAACTGTATTTGTCGAAGTCTATAAAATAATTCTACTTACTGTTGGAATCACTATCTCTCTTATTATAGGAATACCTATTGGAGTATATATAAGCAATAAAATTAATAATAAACAAAAGAAAACTAAATTTGCAAAAAAATAGTATCCAAGAACTACACAAAAAAGTTTATAAGAGTGAATAAATAAAACATGCCCATGAAACCAATTATAGAATTAAAAAACGTCTGGAAAACTTACTTTATTGGGGATAATAGAGTTGATGCATTAAGTGGAATTACCCTTTCAATTCATAAAGGAGAATTTGTTGCAATTGAAGGACCATCAGGATCTGGAAAATCAACATGTATGAACATTATTGGCTGCCTTGACTTACCAACACAAGGAGAAGTATATCTAGATGGAATTGATATTAAATCTATGAATGAGTCAGATTTAGCACAACGACGAGGAAAAAGAATAGGATTCATTTTTCAACAATTTAACCTTATTCCTACATTAACTGCAGAAAAGAATGTCACATTACCTATGATTTTTCAAGGAACAACAAAAGAACAACAGAAAAAAAAGGCAGAAGAACTATTAAATTTAGTTAAAATTTATGATCGAAAAGATCATCTTCCTGGAGAACTTAGCGGGGGTCAACAACAGCGTGTAGCTATTGCACGTTCATTAGCAAATGACCCTGAAGTAATTATTGCAGACGAACCAACAGGAAATCTTGATTCATCAACAGGAAAAATAGTAATTGAGTTTCTTAAAGAAATGAATAAAAAAGGAAAAACGATTATTATTGTTACCCATGATCAAAAAATAGGTGAACAAGCAAAACGAACTGTATATATTAAAGATGGAAAGATTATTAAAGAAGTAAAACGAGGATAAAACTATGAAAAAAGTAATATATGTAGGATTAATATTTTTCATTATCTGTTGTATAATTCCAATATCATATGCAGACGTTATTGACAGTCCTACAGTAGAAGCAGTACTATCATACCAAGATCCTGATCCTGCAGAACCAGGAGAAACAGTTGAACTTCATTTTAGTATTAAAAATACTGGGGCAAGCATTGCAAAAAGTACAGAATTTGAAGTAATTGCAGAATATCCGTTCACATTAGCAAATGATGAAGATGAAATCAAATCTGTTGGAGATGT
>JBAZCJ010000058.1:0-8186 GCA_041671005.1 Candidatus Woesearchaeota archaeon
TATGTTTAATTGTTTCTTTAACTTCATCACTTGTGTACAACGGTTCTTTTCCTTCTGCTCTGGCAATTTTTACCATGTCCAACTGAAGTAAAGCCATAATATCTCGAGTAGGTGCTGTACAATATGTTGGCCCTCTGAACCCAAATTTGTATAAGTACGGTAAGAATCCGCAATGATCTAAATGACTGTGAGTAATGATAACAGCATCAAGATCATTAATATTAAATTCTGGAGCTTCAAAATAAGGATACTCATTTCCTACCATACCTGCAGGATCAATACCGCAATCAAGCATAATTTTAGATTCTGGAGTTTGCAAAAGAAAACAACTTCTACCAACTTGTCTTCCTGCACCAAGAATACTGAGTCGAACCCATTCTTGCTTCTTTTCTTTTTGCCAGCCATCATAAATTCTGTGGCCAATTTTATCCAAAAATTTACGTCGATAATCACTGTGCTGATAAAGAACTAATCTAATATTTTCAATAAGCTGGCACCGAATAGGAGGACTTCTCCTAACAATTGGAACCCAAAAGGTTCTTTTTTTAATATCAAATAAAGTACTTCCTTGTTTGCCAATAGCAACTCCTGGTTTTTCTGCTTCAATAATAACTCGAGAACGCTGAGGATCAAAAATAATCTGCTGAACTCCAGCTTCCTCTGGGATTAATGCACGAATTTCTTTTTCTGCTGCTTCTAAATCCATAGTAAGAGAAGGATCTGGCCTAAGTTCGACACGTTTTTTAATAGCATCAACTGCTTCTTTAATGCAGGTCCCAGGTTCAAGAACAAAATCTTTATTTTTGGAGTACAAAACAATGTTTGCTCCTTCAAAGCATGCTTCGTTGATTTTCTGCTCTGGTACATACTTCATAATTTCTTTAATTATTTTTGTCATCTAACTTACCTCTAATTTTTAATTATATTTAACTTTAATTTCCAGTTATATTTTATCATATCATTTCATCGTATCTAATCAAATCTAATTAAATTTAATTATTTACATTATAATTTATATTCCGAGATAAAAAGGATGAGAATCTCTATTTATGTTTCAAATATCCTTCAATATCTTGGTCAAAGACAGTTTTAACACCATCTTTTGTAACTGTAACAATCATTGCACCATTTCCTGATGCAATATCTCGTTGCATTGCTGCATTAAGTGATTTTATTGCTAAGTCAACAGCCTCTGTTGTTGTCATATTTTTTGTGTAAAGTGTTTCAAGAACACCAAATGCCATAACACTACCGCTTCCTGATGAAATATAATCATCAATCAATGAAAGAGAGCCATCTGGATAAATATCATCAATATAATTACCAGTTTCATCACTGCCACCGAGAATAAAATGTGCAATACCTGGAATCATTGACATTCGTCTAATGTTACTATAAACCATGCTTGCAAGCAAATTTGCTGCTTCTTTAACAGTATTTTCTCTTCCTGTCCGTATCTTTTTCAGCTGCAATTCTGCTTTAATCAATTTGGTAAGAAGTTGTGCATCACTGACTGTCCCAGCCATAGTGATAACCATAGTATCTGCTATTTGTTGAATTTTTTCAGTTTTCTTATTAGCAATCATATATCCTGCTGTTGCTCGTTTATCTGCAGCAAGAACTAAACCGTCTTTGCATACCATTGCTAATGTTGTAGTCCCAGTACTCATCGTATTATTTTCGTTGTTCATTATATCCCCTCTAAATAGTTTAGAATATCACCGTATCATATGCACATATTATGAAATATTTAAATGTTACGGAAAAGAGGATGTAAAGTATAATCATAATATCTGTAAATCATGTTTTTACATGTTATCAATACTTAAATTGACATATAACCTAACTGGACTTCGTAATCGTTAAGAGTAGCAACAAATCGCTAAGAAACGACAACACGAAATGCAAGTATTGATAATGAAACTAAAACTTTATATTCAAAAACAAACAGAAAAAACAGCATGAACAAAAAAACAGTTGCTATTATTGGAATTATTATACTCATCATCATTGGAATCATCTTGTATTTTCTTCTTCGTAACCCTTGTTCAAGTATAAAAGATAGTTCTCAACAAGCAGATTGTTATACTGAATTAGCAGTCTCAACTGGAAATATTAAATATTGCACTGTAAATTATTACACACAAGACTGTCTTAAAAAAGCAGACCCTCAATATAATGCAAATAAAGAAACTGCAACAGATATATGCCAAAAAGTTTCAGACAGTTCTAAACGAGAAGAATGTTTACAATATGTGAATATGAATTATTAAAGACATTTGAATAATAAACTATTAAAGCCCTAAAACTTTCCTTTTTTGTATGAAAATCAAACTTCTGGATGATGCACTCATCAACAAAATAGCTGCAGGAGAAGTTGTTGAACGACCTGCATCTGTTGTTAAAGAACTTGTAGAAAATTCTATTGATGCGGAAGCAACAACCATAACTGTAGAATTAGAAGAAGGCGGCAAATCAGTGATTAGAGTAACAGACAATGGATCAGGAATGAATAAAGAAGATACACTTCTCTGTTTAGAACGCCATGCAACAAGCAAAATAAGCACAACTGATGACCTCTTTAACATCAACACTCTTGGATTTAGAGGAGAAGCACTTGCGTCTATTGCAGCAGTCTCACAACTCAGTTTAAAAACAAAAACAAAAGATAATATAGTGGGAATAAAAGTATTATGCAGTGGCGGAAAGATTTTTGAAACGGGAGAAGTTGCAATACCTAATGGCACAATCATAGAAGTTTCTGATTTATTTTTTAATATCCCAGCACGAAAAAAGCATTTGAAAACTATGCAAACAGAATTAAGACAAATAACTGAAGTCATGACAAAGTTTGCGTTAGCATATCCAGAAAAAACATTCAAGTTAATGCATCATACACAAGAGATATTATTTTCTCCTGCAGCAAAACCAATAGATACGATTATTTTATTGTACGGAAAAAAAATAAGTGTTGCAATGATTCCAATACAATATACCTATAATGAAATTGAAGTAACAGGTTTTATCAGCAAACCAACGCTCACGAGGAATGATAAAGGAATTCAACATATCTTTATCAACACTCGATGTGTCAAGAACAATATTATTACAAAAGCTGTTTATGATGCATATCACACTCTTTTACATTTAGAAAATCATCCTCTTTTCATTATCCATGTCACAATTAATCCAAGTATAATTGATGTCAATGTTCATCCACAAAAAGCAGTTATTCGTGTAGAAAAAGAAAATGAATTATACACTGCACTCTTCAATGCTGTGCGTCATGCATTAGATACTGCACAGCTTATGCCAGTAATGACAGATGAAAAAACACCAACCATTCAAACTCCACTTATTCAAAACATTAACAATAAATTTACAGTAACAAATGAAAATCAAAGTTCTATTAAACCTGAGAGTATAGAAATCAAACCGCAAGAATTATTAGAAAAAGCGTTAAAAAAAGTAAAAGCAGGAGAAGTTAATCCTAATGAAGAAGAAAAGAAAGAATCAAAAATAACAGTAATATTTGAAAAAAAATCTACTTTTATAACCCCAATTACAACTGAACCAGTAACAGTACCAGCAGATAAAACAGATAATCGCATCTCAACATTAAAATTAATTGGCAGAATTCATAATGTATTTTACATTGCAGAAAATGAATTAGGATTAGTAATTATAGACCAGCACGCTGCTCATGAACGGGTATTATATGAAAAATTTATGCAGCAGTATTTTGATAACAGCATTCACACACAAGAACTACTTATACCTGAAGAAATAGAATTTTCACCAACTGAAATGCTATTACTAACAGACAATATCAAAACAATTGAAAAATTAGGATTTCATTTTGATGAATTTGGCAGAAATACAATGCTTATGCGTACTATCCCTTCTATCCTAGGAAAATTTTTACCAAAAGAAAGTATTCACGAAATTCTTTCTCAACTTGATGAAAAAACAGTAATAGATTTTGCAAAAGAAGAAAAGCTCATTAGAAACGCCTGCAGAAGTGCTGTGAAAGCGCATGATATTGTCCACACACAAGAAATGTCATCAATTCTTCAAGAGCTGCAAAAATGCAAGCAGCCATTTACCTGTCCACATGGCAGACCAACAATGATTCAATTCACAATACCTGAATTGGAAAAGAAGTTCAAGAGAATTGTGTGATTATTTTATATGTTACAACTTTTTTCTCATCCTAATAATTTTACCATATTCTGAAGAATAAACTACTTTCACTTTTTTATATCCTCGTTGTTTATAAAATTCATACGCAGTTATACTTGAAGGAACGACAACTGTTTTACATCCTCTTTTTTTTGCTAAAGTTTCAACAGTATTCATTAATTTTGAACCAATACCTTTCCCATGAAATTTTGGATTCACAAAAACAGTTTTGATAACATTATCTTTTAAACTTGCAGTACCTAAAATTTTGCCTTTTTCTTCTGCAACAAAAACTGACCGTTCTATAGAATATAGAATTAATTTTTTTGAAACATGATGTTTGCATATAAAATCAATAATTTTTTTTGAATAATCTTTATTATTTACTTCTAAAAGACATTTTTTTATCAAATCCGAAACGTTTCGTGCATCTGCTTTTCTGAATTTTCTTATTTGCATAACTTGTATAAAAATAAAAGAGAATATAAATTTGTTGTTACAAAATAAAAAACTGAACACAATAACATTTAAATACCACTACATGATTCAAAATGATGGTGGGAATATGTTGTGGGATTTAATTAAAGAGGATAAAATTCTAACTATAAGCATCGTAATAGTAGGCATCATCTGGTTTCTTGTATTTATAAGAAATTTTTGGACTGTTAGAAAAAGCACAGGTGATTTTGAAAAAACATATGATCACATACTTAGTGCAGATGAGTTCAAAGTAAAAGGAAAATATGAGCAATAAAATGTATGACCCCTTGAAACAATATACAAAAATTGAAGAAACACCCTCTTTTTTCAAAAGAAGCCTTGCATTTCTACTAGATTTTGCAATTCTTAGTGTAACTATACTAGCACCAATTACAACATTATTAGAAAAAATTACACCAACAACAGATTTTCATACTACTTATGCATTATTTGTTGAAAACAATAAGATGAGTACGATTATAACCTGGACAATGATATTTGTGTTTACATTAATCATGACGTATTTTATATTATTAGAATATCTTATTGGCCAAACAGCTGGCAAAAGAATTATGAAACTTGAAGTAGTAAACATAACAAATCAAACACCAACACTTATGCAGTGTATATTACGAAACCTTGTACTTCTTCCGGTATTTCCATTTATTATCTTTTGGGTAATTGATCCATTATATTTATTGTTTACAAAACAAGCATTAAGTGAACAACTAACAAAAACAAGAACTATATTCAAGCAGGTGAAACTATGAAAATACCAGAAACAACAAGAAGCCCATGGCTCTTAATTATCATTGTCATTGGGATATTAACAATGTTCAGCATTTTTGTCGTAGGATTTGTCACACTCCTTTTTACAGGAGAAGATATTCAAGCAGGAAATGTTGCAATTATCCCAATTAAAGGAGTTATCATGATTGATGGAAGTTCAGATTTATTTTCTGCATCTTCAGTTGCTTCATCAACAAGTATAATTGAACAAATAGAAAAAGCAGAAAAAGATTCTGCAATCCAAGCTATTGTATTTGACATTAATTCTCCTGGAGGAGCACCTGTTGCATCAGCAGAAATAACACGTGCAATTAAAGAATGCAACAAAACAACTGTTGCAGTAGTGAGAGAATATGGAGCATCTGGTGCATATTGGGCAGCAAGTGCAGCTGATCACATTATTGCAAATGAAGTTTCAGTAACTGGAAGTATTGGTGTTCTTGGGTCATACCTTCAATATGGAGGATTAATGGAACGTTATAATGTGAGTTATGAACGCTTTGTTGCAGGCGACTATAAAGATATGGGTTCTCCATACAGAGAAATGAGTACTGAAGAAAAATCATTATATCAGTCAGAAATAAATGCAATGCATAGAGTTTTTGTACAATCTGTTGCTGAAAATAGGGGTATGAGTTATGAAGAAGTAGAAACGTTAGCAACAGGTCAAATCTATCTTGGCATTGACGCAATTAACAATGGTTTAATCGATGAATTAGGTGGGAAAAAAGAAGCATACACCTATATTGAAACTACATTAAACATTATTGTTGAACCTGTAGAGTATGAAGAAAAGTCATTCTTTCAAATGCTTGCATCAGCAATGGATAATAGTGCATTCAAAGTTGGCCAAGGCATTGGTTCAGCATTAGTTGAAACTGATAATAGTGCACGATTATCATTAAATTAATCTTTATTTTTTATTTCATTTAAATTAATTTATCATTTTTTTGTTTATAATTTTCTTTACAATATACTACCGTCCAATATCGAAACCTATAAATAGGTTCATTCTTAAAAATGATCAATGAAGAAGAAATCAATTAGTTTTACTTTTGGTCATTATATTGAATTAATAATTGTTTTTTTTCTTATTATACTTAATGTATTTGATTTATTAGAATATATGAGTCCAACATTTGACTATATTGACAAAATTTCAGGCATTATTGGCATTGCATTCCTTGTGTATCTTGTTTCTCCAACAAAAATACTATTAGGAAAAAAAGAAAAAATATTAGATTTTTTGTTAATTTTATTTTTCGTCTTTATGATTTTTAATAAAGTAACCACCTCAAGTATTGCAACATATGAATCATTATATGAAAAAGCACCTGAAATAATCATGTTAGCAAATGTTCAAGAAACAGTAGACCCTCAATTTACAATATCTGTTCCAAATATTAATCAATTAACATCAACTGAATTCAATGGAGAATTTTACAAAAATATTCTTAATTCTCTCAGTTTTTATACTCCTGTTGTTTATTTTTCCGTCACAGATGGGATCAACAGTAAAATACTTGCTGCAACAACACCTGCATTTTCATGGACAAATATCAGTAATTATCTTGATGGATCATTATTTTTCATGATCAAATGGCTGGTACTCAATGACGTGCTTGCTGAAAAAATTGCATTTTATATAGGAGCTATTGGATTAATTGCTCTTGCATTATATATTGCATGGAAAAAAAAGATTTCTGCACCATCATTTCTTCATGTCCTTCATGGAGACCGTAAACGATTTCAGTGGAAGCCATTACGAGCAGGAGTTATTTTACTTGTTTTTTGCTTTTTCTTTTTATTTATTTTTCAACTAATGGTTGAATGGTTAGGAGTTGTCATTGACGCACCAATTGCATTTTTAGGAGTTTTATTTTATGTTGTACTTATGATACGCTACCGCCATTTCTTTAAAACAAGTTCACTAATTACAAAAATAGGAGAAACTGGAGAAGAATTTTATGAAAAATTTATTGCATTATTTCATACTCCATATGGTATTGCGTTAGGCATGTCTGGAATATTTATATTACATATCTTAACAGATTTTGGAATTTATATTATATCATACATTTTTTATCAGCATGAAATGTTATATTTCGATGTTGGATCGGTATTTTTTTCAGAACACCATACTCCCCTTTTTTCTGTGTTAAACTTATTTGGCATAGGCACGAGTCTATTTGTACAAGACATAACCACAGCTTCAACAATATTCAATTATGTTCAAATACTATGGATTTATGTGTTTAATATCAGTGCAATATTATTTTTATTTTTAGCACCTGCATATATTTGGTACATATTAGTCCATAGGAAAAAAGCACATGAAAAAGAATGGATGCTTGTAATTTCATTTATAGCATTAACAGTATATGCTGCATTTCCGCTATTTCATATAGGAATGATTAATTCATCAGGAATAGTTGGCGCAGATATAACAACCAGCAGCATTAAAGAAAATAATGCATATCTTACAATAGAAAAAGTTATCGTTATGAGTGCATTAATCGGTCTTGGTATATATGGCCTTTCATTTAAAAAATGGATACGAAGAGATTTAGTATATGTCTCTTTTATTGCAGCATTAGTGTATTTAGCAATATACATGTACTATTATTATGTGGGAGTACTGCTTTATTATTACACTGCAATTCTTTCTCAATTTGCCGCAACAGACTGGCTTATTTTATTTTATTTAATTATATTCAGCATACTTTCAATGCTCT
>JBAZCJ010000059.1:0-8178 GCA_041671005.1 Candidatus Woesearchaeota archaeon
TAATTTTTTTATTGTTTCTTCTTGTATTATTTATACCTTATATTTTATTTCATCCCAAAAGAGATTTATAAAAATTCATATTGTCACCATTTAACAATAGTTAAAAGGATAACATTTATAAACTAGCAAAATTTTAAATTAACCAGAGGGTAAAAAATGTACGAATCTATGAGCAGTTATAATGCAGCATCTGTTTCTTCTACTGATAGCTCTGATACTGATCCAGAAGCAGTTAAACCTGAAATAAGTACAACCACCTTAGAAACTATGCTTGAAGCTGTTGATACTGGTAAACCAAAAGATAATGAAGAACCAATCTCAGTATATGCGAATCAAACTCAACCATCTGATACCTATTCTAATGATCAAGGACCATCTATGTCTTATCGTATTTCTGATGACGATGATGATGGCATCAAATATCATTAAATCTGTATCTATTTTTATAAATCAACCCTCATTTTATCATATATGACAGAATTAAGTGATTATGTAATTACTAATGTAACCGTATCAGGAAAAAATGCAACTATTTGTTTTAAAGACAAATATGTTTTGGAAATTTTTGTATATACTTCAATGGAAGTAACTACCGGAATTGAACGTGTTGTTTTAAAAAGAAATGGAAACGGCATTTTAGTGGAAATCCTTGGAGAACATGTTTTTCCCCAAAGAAATACCTCATATTCTTACCAATGTTTTAAGGAAAATATTACTCAACAAGAGATGGGAGAAAGAATACAAGCTGCAAAATTATACTGTGAAAACAGACCGCGTGAATTAAATGCTGCATTACAAATAGTAACTGCAGATAATAATCTTATTGGATATTTAATAAAAAATAGTGTTCCTATTAAATGAAATCAATATAATATGGTTTTACAATAATCATGACCTAAATGATTATATACTTCTTCTTTATTCCTAAAATTATGAAAAAAATAATAACTCCAGACGGGTCAGTAACGTTTCATAATGAACAGTTTGACGAATCATATCATTCACGTTCTGGTGCAAAAGAAGAAGCAGTAAAAAAGTTTGCAGAGCCATGTCAAATTGCAGAGTTAGCAAAAAAAGGACATATTCGTATGCTTGATATTTGTTTTGGTCTTGGGTATAACACTGCAGCTGCAATTGACACTGCATTAGAAGCAAATTCAGAGTGCAAAATCGAAGTTATTGGATTAGAAATAGACCCTGAAATTTTAAGCGCAATTGGAGAATTAGATAACTCATTTCTCTGTTTTGATATTATCAAAGAAGCAGCAAAGAATAAAATATACAAAAACAACAATGTTTCAATTCAACTAATTCTTGGCGATGCTATTGAAACAATAAAACAAACTTCAGGAGAATTTAATGCTATTTTTTTAGATCCATTTTCTCCAAAAAAATGTCCGCAATTATGGACAAAAGAATTTTTTGAAGAATTATATAAAAGAACTATAAACAATGGAAGATTAGCAACCTACAGCTGTGCACGTATTGTACGCGATAATTTACGAGCAGTTGGGTATGAAATTCATGATGGCCCTCAATTGTGGAGAAGGGGTCCAAGTACAATTGCAATTAAACATTTAAACCCCAACTAACCTTAATTTTAATTATGAAATCTACAAAAAACCTTTCTCAATTTTTATACACTACTGCCACAGTGGGTTTGGCATTGTTAGTTAGTGGGTGTATGACAAATCCAGATAATATTACTATTTATCCTACATGTTCTGATGAAGATACAGGGATAAAATCAACAAATGAAATAAGGATTGTTTATACTGAAAACCAAATCATAAATATTATTGAAGCTGAAGCTGAAAATCACCACATCTCTTCATCTTTTCTTAAAGCAATGGTTGATCAAGAATCACATTTTGACCCTTATAATATTAATTATGATGATGGAATAGAAGGCAATGAAAATTGGAATTCATATAGTCCTCAATGCGTATTTACCTCAGATGGGTACCCTCATGGAGTGGGGTTATTACAGTTGACTGGTTTAGGATATCAAGGCTTTTCTTACCCATATTGTTTAGACCAACCTGATAATAATAATATTGATTATTTTTATTCTATGAATATGAATGAGTTTGGCAGATGGATCAATATGACTGATGTCACTCCATTATGCAATCCATTTGATCCACAACAAAATATAGATCGATTTTTAACAGGATATGCAGTTCCGTATCGCAATTACCTTCATAAACAATATCCTCACAAAAGTGAAGAAGAAATACTTGCAGAAGTTGCTTTTTCTTGGCGCCATGGATTATTTGAAAAATATAATCCTAACACAGATTATATAAAAGATTATTTTACTTTAGTAGAAAAATATGAATCCGAATCTAATTAAAACAGTGAAACCAAAATACTATTTTTTAACTTTTTGATACCGTTCAGAGAAGTAATATATTTTTTCAAAAACAGACAATTTTCTATAAATTAATACTAACATAATGAATATTGCAATAAGAAGTAACCATATTATATATATTTCTTTAAACGTCCCTGTAAGAATTGTATAAAAAATAAATAATACTGCAGCAGTTCCTGCAAAAACATGAAATAAACTATGATCAGATTCAATATAATTTGGCACAAATTTTTTATTTTTTTTCTGTCCACTTTTTTTTGTTTTAGTAGAAAAATACCATAGCCCACAAAGGATCATACTTGGGATTAAAGCAAGGATTCCATATCTATAATTATATAAAACAGTATCTTTTCCCAATAAATCAATTACTCCCCATGATGTGATTGAATTTAAAAAACGTTGAGTAAATGATTTTTCCACTGTTACTTCTTTTGGATTCACAATTTCAAATGTATTTTGTGTATCCATCATACTTGCAAAATTCTCAGAAAAAATAAGATCATTCTTTTCGTCAATAAAAATTTCTTCTTCTAAATCTGAAATTTCATCAGAAACAGATTTAGAAATAATCTCTTCTGAATAATCTGAAGATTCTTCTGCAACATCAGTATATGCACTACTCGATGAACCAGAACTATGATGACTATGTACAGTATCACTTTCAGAAGATATTGGTACAGGTCTTTGCTGTACAATCCATGAATAATTTACACTATTTGAATCTCCCGTACCATCAAATGCAATAACAAATGCACTAAGATTATCCCCATAAAAATAAGTACTGCTATTTAAAATAATAAATACAAAATCATTTGAAGAACTAGGAGTATTTTCTGTAAACAAAATACTATCGTTTCTTAACCAGGTTATAGAAATATTTCCTAAATCATCATCTGAGTCATGATAAGTAATGTTCAAACCTATTGTTGAGCCTTCAGTAAGATTACTTTCATTTGCGAAAACAGTAATTATTGGAGCAGTATTTTGTACAGTCCAAGATCTTTGTAATCCAGTGGAGTTATCACTCTCATCTGATGCAGTAACAGAAACAGTGATGACATCACTTTTATTGTATTCTGAGGAATTCAATGCAAAAAAAGTATTATTTTCAATAGAAAAATTATGAGAAACCAACACATCATTTTTGTACCAATCTATAAACAATGTTGCAATATCATTATCAATATCAGTATAATAAACATTAATTCCTATCCCAGATGTTTTTGTAACTGCACTTGTATTTGCAGTAAAATCAGCGGTAGGTGCAACATTTCCTACAGTCCAACTCAGATTTAGTTCTGAAGAATAAAGCCAGTCATCAAAACCAACAATAGATGCAGTAATATTATCATTTTTATTGTAATAACTAGTGTTTAATATTTCTATTGAAGAAGGTATAAATTCAGAATATAATAAAATTTCATTTTTAATCCAACTTACATTAAAAGTACATAAGTCTTCATCTGCATCTATACAACTCATTATTATTCCTAGGCCAGAAGTTTTAGTTGGAATTGTTACATTTGTTTCAGCAAAAATAATTGGAGAAGAGTCTTGAACAATCCATGAAGAATTTGTTTGAATTGAACTTTGAAGTTGATCATGTGCCATAATTGAAACAGTAATCGTATCATTTCGAGAATAATATGTTTGATTTAATACAACAAGCGTGTTTTGATTTGAAAAAACAGAAGAAAACATTTCTGAGTATAATAAAGAACCATTTCTCAGCCAATCTACAAAAATGTCCATAATCTGGTTATTTTCATCAATAAATGTTACGTTTACACCTAACCCTATTGATTTTGTGATTTCTGTTGAATTTAACAATATTGCATTTAACACAGGAATATAATTTGGGCCTATTGTAAGTATTGTTGAGTTTAATGTTGTTCCATAAGTAACATT
The DNA here is from genome assembly GCA_041671005.1 of Candidatus Woesearchaeota archaeon. Lineage (GTDB taxonomy): Archaea > Nanobdellota > Nanobdellia > Woesearchaeales > DSVV01 > JACRPI01. The sequence continues at coordinate 4,286 of JBAZCJ010000059.1, forward strand.
ATCTACTGGAGTTACAGAAGCACGCCAGGTACTATTCACTGATAATAAAGAAGAATCAATTTTAAAAGTATTGTTTTGATAAATCAATTGTATTTGCTGATCAGAAAGAGTAGTATTATAGATTCGTATATCATCAACAGTTGCATTAAAATATAATATCTGCATCATTGAAGATCCAAACGATTTAATGTACATTGCTTTATTTGTAGTTTTAAGAATAAAAGGAGTTAAAAAAGTTTCTTGAGTAGTATTAAAAAATAATGTCACATTATTTGATTTAGTATACCGAACAGCAACAAAAGTCCATGCATTTGTCGGAAGAATCGTTCTTGATGTAAACGGGACAGTAGTCGTACCATTTGTTAAGAAAAAAGTTGTTGTGCCATTTGCATTATAACGCCATTCAAAGTTCTTTGCTATTGAAGATCCGCTATATCCTATCAACGTTTGATATGTTTTAAATTTATTTGGTTTAACCCATCCTGTAATTGTAAACCCATTTTCTAAATTAGTACTTATAGAAGGATTAGCTGAAACTAAAAAATATGATGTATTTGTTTTTCCTGTGTCTGTATAAGTCCCAAATCCATCATATCCCCCTGTTACATTCCAGGTCATAGATCCATAAACAGTAATGACTGAATTAAACCCAGAATAATCTCTTGTCCTTGTTGTGGTACTTCCTGCTTCAAAAGGAATAATTAATCTTTCAAAAGGAAAACTATTTTTGTACCAGGCAAAAATATTTTTTACATTATCCCCACTGCTGTCAAATGTTGATATATTATATGCAGTGAGATTTTCTAAAGATGTGTTTGAACCATACGTTGTATTCAAAAAAGGTATTGTGTGAGTCGGTGTTGTAGCATAAGAAGATATACTTAACAGTATTGCAATCCATAGTAAAAGTTGTAATTTTAATAAAGTTATTACTTGTAATTTCCTACACACTGCATACATCCTCTAGATCTTCTAGCACGTCAATACTGATTGTTAATCAGTTTTTAGAAAAATGTGTTTAAAAAGATTATGGATTTAGAATTAGTTTCCTTTTAATGTTTGTAACATTTGTGAGACTGCAGCATCAAAATCACTCAATTCGTTTGGTGTTAATGGGCGAATATGCAAAGATTCGTTAGCAGAAAAAAGACGATCAAATGGCGGGCTATTTGAAAGTAAGTCAACTTTCATTGGAGGTATTTTGTTTTGAGTAATACTTTGTAATCGTTGAAAATACGCATATCCTAATGCTGTAGCTGTAGGCGTTGCTGTAATTACATTTTTTCCACTTGGGTCCATAATAGCATAAGGATTAGGAAATACTCCTCCATAAATAGGAGAAGAATATGTTAAATAAAGTGTTTCAGATATTCTTTCTGTCATTAAGTAAAGAAACTATTTACTCTATTTAAAGATTGGTCCCTAATTTCATCGTAACTTATTTAATTATTAGATAAATTTAATAAAAAAATGGTAACTAATGAAGATTTAGTTGAAAGACGACTTGCATTTTTACAATTTTTTAAACAAAACAGACAGCAGTTTATTGGTGAAGATTATATCCTCAATTTATATTTAATGTTAACTCAACAAGAACTCAAATTAGCTAATGAAACTATTCCTAGTCCAATCAGAAATGATCTTATGAATTACCGTAGTTCAAATCCATTTTCTCCTATTTTTCTTTCTCGTAAAAGAAATAGTGCAGATCTTTGCATTGAAGCAAGAGCAATAATCGAAATGATTCCTTGTGATCCCCGATATTGGGATAGACAAGGAAAAGGTATAATTCAATTAAAACCATTAAGCCTAGATTCTAACTCTTTTTTTCATATGTCAACTGAAGAAGATCCTGAATTGATAAATCAAGAAGAATTAAAACCTACTAACAAAGAAGATACACTTTCATCTCAATTTCCTTATCGCCGACCAGCTTCATTAGAAGAAGCAGTAAAAGCTCAATGTTTATACCGTGGGACTACCTCTACATACATGTTAACTCCATTAGAACATTTTTTGCATGGAAGCGGTCCTGGAGTTAATGAATTATTATCTGCTGATCCAAGACAACATCATCGTCCATCTTTAGTACACAAAGGGATTTTAAATCCATTTGCATGCCAAGTTTTAAGACAAAGACAATATGAAGGTAAACATTATTGTTTAGTTTCACATTTTATTGATGGAGAAACCAATTTTGGTTTTATGACTCTCCCTGATTTAGATACGAATCCCAATTCTCCAACGTTTGGATATGCTAAAGAATTTCCACAATTAATAGATACTGAAAGAAAATATACAAGACTCCCGCGTATTGATTTTGCTAAAAAATATGCACCATTGCCATAAATTATCAATTATTAAATCCTGAATATACCTTTTTCCATACTAATATCTGAACCCCTTCATTTCCTGTGGAACACCACTATTTAGGCGTACCTTTTTTATAATTTATTCACGGTGAATGAAAAATATACATTTGTGTATACTACGGTACTAACCCCTTCATTTCCTATGGAACACTACTATTAAGTCATATAAGAAACATAAGATTTATTAAATAACCATTAGTTGATAGTAAAATGACTCTTAACCTTGAAATTATTGTTGAAAAACTAAAGAAAAAAAATGAATATTGGACTACATTAATTTCTACAGAGTTAGGAGGATTAGTTGGATCATTAACAAGTTCTTATGTAATTCCTCAGATAACATCGTCTACAATAGCACGAGCAGCAGGTATACTCTCTGGAGAATATATTCTTGCAACAGCAGGTCAAATAGGAGCTTATTGGTATCATAATAAAGAAAAAGCAAAACAAGAAGATGGCTCTATTAATTATACTCGAGCATTAATTGATACTGCAAAAATATTATTGTATGATATTCCCATAACATCAACAGCATATGCAATTACTGCACCATGTACATATTACATGGTTTCTCATAATTGGAATAAAGGAGTAACTGCAGTATTAACTAGTTTAACAGTCATGGCAGTATGGAACGGAATGAATTATTTAGTATATAATGTCATCAAAGAACGAATAGATGAAAAAATACTTCAAAATGCAGTTTCTTTAATTACTTCACGAACAAGCACAAAATAACCACTAAACAGTGATAAAATACCGCAAATTATATAAATAACCTCAACATTAAGTCCACTGTGGGGAAGGTTGGGGGTCATTTTCGCAAGAAGATGAAGGGACCTTTCTCGCGCTTTTTCAATAACTGGGTGAGATCACAATGAACAAAATACTTGCATTAATCATGACTGTTGGCGTTGTTGCAGCAGTAGCTTTAGCTATTCTTATTTATTCAGAACCTGAACAACAGCCAATAACATATACATATCCTGTTTCTGGAGAATATACCAGCTATGAAGTAATACATTCAAGTAAAGGGTATCTTGGCAGTGTTTCAGAATATACAGACTATGGATTATCAGACGCTGAAAAACAAGCAATGTTTGAACAATCAATAGAAGAACAAAATGCATTAGCAGGATATGAACAAGCTCGTGCAGTTGCAGAAGCTGATACAGCAGATTCTTTTGAACAGTCAGAAGAACAAAGAATTGCAGAATATTGTGAAGACGAAGGCTTAGGAAGCTGTTATAATATCAAATATACTTGTGATACACAATATTATTATCATTTAGTTACAATTGAATGTGAAGATTCTAGTTATGATCCGTGGAAAGAAATTAATCAAGGAAAAGATTATGCATGTGATGAATGGAAAGTCACAGTAGACACAACTGATTTTGACGTTAGAGAAAACGACGAAAGTTATTGGGAAAACTATGGCTATATGTGGTGAGTATTAACATGTTCTTAAATCTTCAAAAATTACGTGAGGATCCAACATTAGATCAAAAACAATTAAAA
>JBAZCJ010000060.1:0-8093 GCA_041671005.1 Candidatus Woesearchaeota archaeon
CATGTCTTTCTTTTTCTTCAGTAGTTGTTCTCAAATGCATGTCAGGAAGAACAATGCCTTGTTGACCTAAAAGTGATGCAGTGAGTGTGTGGAATTGTCCGAATGATCGAAGCCAATAGTGAAGAGAGCGATGAAAACCCGCATCAGAAGAAATATCTTTCTGAAGTGTAAGTGGGGTTCCGTTGATAAACAATGGAACTGGTGCAAATCCTTGTTGAATGAATGGTAGATGTGATGATAAATAATATGTACCTGCAGCTTCAATACCAGCTCTATTCAAATCTTTGTGTTCTTTTAAGACCCAATCAGAGCCAGCAATGTGTACTTTATATACAGAATTAGCTGTTACTAATTGTATTGGAGAAATATGAATAATCCCTTGAAATAATCCTCTGTCTGAATCAACAATTCTTTCATCTAATCCTGCTTCAGTAAGCATATCAGGAATGGGGTCATAATTTCTAGCACTAAATTTACCTTTTTGTAATAGTTCTGCTAATTCAGGAATACGGCTTCTTCTAACATCTAACCTTTCAATAAATCCACGAGCAGTATTCCAATCTTCAACAGTTCCTTTTATTCGTATAGCTTCAAGAACTGTCTCAACAAATGTTGGGCTTTCGATATAAGTAATCCCATTATACGCAGACATATCAGCTTTTGGGCCAATACTATGTCGATCAGAATGAACAATATCACGACGTAAACATCCTAATTCTCCTGCTAAAGATAAGAATGCTTGATAAGAAGTATCTGTAGTATCAATAGTAAGAGTTGTATCTATGAATTTCAAACTTCCTTTTTTTTGTGATTTCGCATTCATCCTCTCATTAAACCTAAGGTAATTTATAAATATTTCGCTCATTTTGTTACTTAACAGTGATCACTAACGGTTCGTTGAAAATAAATTTAATCGACTAATTGGTAATTACTTAATAGTAATAACCTTTATAAATGGAATTCGATTTCTCAGGGTTATGAGTAATTTAAAACAAATAATTTCAGGATTGCTTGTAAGTTCTTTTTTAGTAGGATGTAATGGTTCAAAGGAAGTTGAAGAACCCCAAACCAAAATGATCATTAAAATTTATGCAAGTGAAAGGGATTTAACTACAAATACATCGCAAAAAACCAGTACAGATATTGCAAGCTTTGAAGGATATATAGCATCATCTACTGAAGCAGACTTTAGTGTCAATTTTACTCCAGAAGAGCAGAAAACTATTGAGTCTTTTGTAACTAACACATTACGTACATCAGGATATGCTCCTCAGATAACCTTTGTTCAGGAATTAACAAATAAATGTCATGGAAAAGCTTATGATTTAAGGTTATCAGATTCTTCAAAAGAGTATGTTCTTGCATATCGCCCATCAAATGGGAAATATCCTGATAGTTACGGACTTACAGTTGTTGTAAATTCTAACTCTCAAAGAGAAAAGGCATATTCAGATACGGATGTTGATGGAGTATTAGATTATACCATAACAGTGATAGATTCAAGGAATAAATTAATTGGAATGGGTGGTACAAAAAGTTTTTTGATGTTTGAATATTTAAAAAATCACGGTGTATTCAGTTCAACACCAAGCAAAGAATTACAAGAGCAAGGAGAATATTATTCTTTGTTAACACGATTTGAAAGACAACCTTCTTCATCACTTCATTGTTTTAAATAAATTATTTTTCAATTATTTTTCAATAATACATTTAAATCAAATTCAATTATTCAAAAAAATGACACAATCTCTCGAAGACACAGTTGTAGTTGTAGGTGCAGGTATCAGTGGACTGACAGCAGCATATCATTGTGCAAAGAATGGGAAACAAGTTGTTCTGGTTGATTTTAGTGACCAAGTAGGTGGTGGTGTTTGTGAACCTTTTAAAAGAAACGGTGCTGAATTTAATTTTGGTTTACACGTCGTTGGCTATGGGAACCCTCTTGAACGATTTTTACTTCATCATATTATGCCTCCAGAAGTTAAATGGAATCAGATCCCAGGTCCAATAGATACATTATTTTTTCCTGATAGGGATCCAGTTATTATTCAACCAGGGAGAAGAGCATATGGAGAAGCAATGTCTAAAGAATTTCCACAATATAAAAGAGAAATTAAACAATTTCTTCGTGCAACATATGAAGCAATGCCGTGGTTATATCTTGCTCCTATTTTTGCTCAATTTCCATTTGGAGTAAGACAAGGAGCAGATTTTTTAAGAAGAATAAATGAAAATGCATCTCTCACATATGTTCAAGATTTTTTAGATACTCTTCAAATTCCTAATGAATTAAAAGCAATGCTGACTGCACAATGGCCATATTTTGGTGTTGATCCTTCAAAAATACCTATGACACAGCATGCAGTTGTTCGTAATAGTTTTATGGGTGATTGTGTATATCCTGAAGGAGGAACAAACAGCATTGTTGATGCAGTTATTGGAATGCTTAATCAAAAAAGCAGTGTTATTTACAAAGGGTATAAAGCAGTTGAAATTGTTATGGAAAACGATCATGTTGCAGGAGTTAGAATACAAAAGAAAGATGGAACTGATGAACAATTTATTCCTACACATAATGTTATTTCAACAATAGGTGAAGGAAGAACCTTTTCTTTGGTTCCTGAAAAATATAAACCAACGAATTTGTACACTCCTAATGGTTCTTATGTGGCTGGTGTTTCTTATGTTCTTAATCAAGATCCGCGCAAGTTGTCATCAGTACAAAGAATAGGTAATGAAGGAGGAAGTATTTGGATTAATAAGTCGTATGATCCTAAGCAAAATGCAAAATTAAATACAGATTCTCCTCCAAATCTTTATTTGTCTTTTTCAAGTTTAAAGGATCCAACTACAAAAGTTCCTTGTGCTGAAGCAGGATTCTTTTTTTCAGATAATTCTTTATTTGCACCCTGGATGGAAGGTAACCGTGATGAGGATTATAAAGCATTAAAAAGAAGAGTTGAGAAAGGAGTTACTGCACTAATTGAACAACATATCCAAGGGTTTTCAGAAATAGTTCAACATAGTTATGTTGCAACACCTGCATCATTTAATCGATATGGTGTTCCATATGCATATGGTCATGCTCAAACTGCAGAAAGGTTGTTAGAAAAGCAAGCACGAGGATTTACGCCGAGAACACAGATTCAGGGATTATTTCTTGGAGATGCTGAAGGAGTGTGGATGCCGGGTGTTGTACCAGCAGCATTTTCAGGGTATTTAGCTGCGCTTCAAATTGTAGGCCATTCTGCAATTTTAGACCCTGCAGGTTTACGCGGTCTTTTCTAAACTTTAATCTTCCCAATTCGAAGTATAATTTAAAAATAAATCTTATTTTCTTTGAATTATGAAACGAATAAATCTTCCAGAAATTGCTGACTTTTTTCAAGGAATTACATTTGATGAAATTAGAGATGTGGTAAATACTATGGTTAGAGGAAGAAAAGATGATGTTCGTGTTGGATTGTATGGGTTAATGGAATTGGTTCATACAACTAACATGGTAGGGGTATTTACTCGAAGTGAACTTGAAAATCATGCAAGCTGGGAGAATATGAAATATCATACATGGGAGTTCGGAATTAGTTCAAGTCTCGAAAAACTTGTTATTGGGTTACATGCAGGACAAGGAGGATTATCACACGCTGAAAAAAAATTATATGACTCTGAGAATATTCCTCTCTTGGATGCACTTATTAGGGATGAGATTGTAGGTAATTTAGTTTCATTATATTATCCAACACATTCTTTTATTGTTGATTGGTTTTCAGCTATCTTAGAAAAAAGATTGCCTTATCATGATGTTCAAATGCGTGGAGGTCTTGCACTCCCTTTTTGTATCACCCTTTATTATAAAAAAGGAAAAGAAGAAGAAACAAGAAAATGCATAGAAAAAGCTGCTCAAAAAATAGATCCAACGTATAAATTACTTTCTCATGAAGTAGGGAAAACGGAGTATCAAATAAGTGCAGATCTTCCAACCTCCCATGAAATTATAATTATGCCTGATATCGTAGTTTTTGCTTCTGAGGACAGAGCGATGTATACAATAGTTTTAGAATGGGATTATAACCATCAACGTACAAGAACCGATATGAGGTATTGGCATCATCATACTTTTCGAGGAACTCATGCAATGCGATTAGAATTATTAGAAGGACTTTATCAGCATCTTAGTCCTGTATTTTCCTTAGATGAAACAAGATATTTAAGCGCAGTTATTAACTCTTCTAAATAAAAAATAGAAAAATAAAAAAGAAATTATTGATATGCTTTCATCATTTCTTCTTGGAATTTTTGATTAAATTCTTCATTAGTTATGGTTGGTAAACTAGGCATTACCATATCTGCTTCAGAAACAACATCCTCTTCACAATCATATCCTTGAACTACTTTGGATTGGTAATACATATCTTTCATTGTTGTATAATCTACTTCAGCTGATGAAACAGGAGCTTTCATGAGATATTCAGTTTCTCCAATCTTCATAACAGTATATGCATAACTATCAACAATCCATGTTTTTCCTGCAGTGCTACTGACCATAACTTCATTATCTAAATAATAAAGGGTGAAAACAGTTCCAACAGTGCATTTTAAATTAACACTATTTTGCATTGCTTCATTCAACAATGTTTTTCCCGTTTCTTTTGCAGCATCAGCTGTTTTATCTTCTATACTTTCTTTAACATCTTGTGCTCCGCATGCTGTTAATACAAGAAAAACACATAAAATCCCAATCATCCATTTTTCCATAATTCATCCCCCACATAATGTATATTTTTAACTACTTTGCCAGAACTCACTTTTTGCATTTCTTCGCTGGAAAATAATGCAATTCCTACTGCAAGTGGTTTTTTATTGTTCTGATCAATGATCATGACAGCTTCATGTTTTTCAATGTTTGCATCTATGACAACAATTCCTGGTCGCATAATGTCTGCGCCGTTTATTACAAATTTAATAGCACCCATATCAACTGTGATATTTTTTAAAATCGGGTGGTTAAGTAAATATTTTAATGTTGGGTATAATTCTTTTTCATAATAAAAAAATACAGGTTCATTATTGAGATAAACTAACTTTTCATCTGTAGATGCTGTATCTTGTTTAGTGAGAATTATTTTATATTTTTCCAAAAGAGTATTTGCATCTTTTGTGCTGATTTGTTTTTTCACAGAATAGTAATTAGGTGTGTTCTATTTATGTTTTTCCTTTGATGCCTAACTTTTTCAAGTAATCCTCACTTTTTTCATATTTTTAATCATTTCCTATAAGTTTCTTTTTATTTTTTAATTGATTTTATCACAACTAATTATATCTTTTTTAAAATCAGTATGTCGGAATAATCTTTTAACTAATTAATCTATTTTGCAGATTTATCTCTTCATTTTATATTTTGTAAAATTGATTAATATTGTAAAAGAAAAGGTTTACATTATTTCGAGATAATCTCAGAATGTGATTTTTTAATATTTTTGAATTAATAAAAATCACTAACTATATTTAATTATTGCTTAAATATTTTAATCTTTCTGTATCTTTTGATTACAGTATTAAACAGAAACAATAGAAAATCAGAATAGTATTCTGTCATATGCTATATTTAATTGTTCATATGCAGTTTGTGCACTAAGTCGTTTAGAAGGATCTTTATGTGTACATTCTCTAAAAATATCTGTAAGATCAACTGCTCCAATTTTTAATGGAGGTAAATGTAAATAATCAGTTCCTCGTCGTAACTCCTTTAGGGTATATAATTGGACTCTAACAGCTTGCTGTAATTCAGATTCTGTTTTTGGCCTTAATTCATTTTGAAATGGCCGCCTGTTTTTAACTAACCAATACAAAGTAATTCCCAACGCATACATGTCTGCAGCTTCATTAGGTCTAATTTTTTTTGTTAATACTTCTTCAGGACAGTAAAGTACACTGATTTTATCTACTCTATCTTCTTCTCTTTGTGGAGTTGTATCAATAAGATATGCATGCCTTCCATAAGGTACGAGAATATTTGCTCTTTTTAGATCTCCATGTGGGAAACCTAACGTGTGAAATTTACTCAAATTAAATGCAGTGTCCCTGCTTACTTTTACAGCTTCTTTTGGTGTTAAATGTAATCGTGCTGCAACATCTCCTTCAATAAACTCCATATCTAAATACATTGCATTTTCTAATATATCTGTCCCTCTAATTGTTCCGTGGTCATAAATTCTTGGAACAAATGCTCCTGCTTCTTTTGCCATTTGAGTATATCGAGCTTCAAGACTCAAAGCATGAGTTTCAGGAATTTCTTCTAAACTAGTTAATGTTCTTAATAGTTTAATTGCATGAGGATTTCTATCTCCCTCTTCTGCACGATAAACAATTGCTTCTCCTGCAATCCCTACTAAAGATTTTTCAGGAATAATATATCCAGCCATTTCACAATATTTTTGAAAATATGCTCTTAATGTTAACTCATCCAATGTATCTTGGTTTTGTGAGATCGCTTCTCCTGCTAAGGTTGGTAAATCTAAATCTTCTTGATTTAATTTACCTGTGGGTATATCTGTCATTTACTTGAAGAAAATCCGCTAGTTTATATGCTTTGTCTCTTTCCAGTGATGACGCAATAAAAACTTTTATAAATGATTACAAATTTCGAAATTAAATAATGGCGAAAATTTCAAGAAAAATGCAGAGTGTCATAGACAGAGAAGCTATAAGTTCTAGTCTTCTTGATATGACTTCATTACTTGTTCATAGACGAAGAGAAGATGAAATTTTTAGTGGTTTAGTTAAAGGAGGATCTTTGCAAGATGGTGGAAGCATATTACAGATTCCTTCTCTTGCGGAAATAATTCATGTAAAAAATGCACGAGCATGGTATTGTGATTCCTCAATTCCAAGTAGTGACAGAAGAACAAGTAGAGAACAAGAAGGAATTAATTTTGAATTACTGGCAGCTAATAGTACTCTTCCTAAAGGAATGTCTGCAAAAAGTAGAATTCTTGAAGATTTCGTACGTTCAAGCACTACTGGTTCTGTAAAAATTTTAAATGGAAGAATTAAAGATGCTACAGGAGACGGTAAATATACTAGACCTACAGGTGCAATATTTTTACATTTTAAGTATCAACGTGGAGATATAGTTATTACATTGTCAGACCCACACCAAAGAGCAAAACCATTTAGTGAACAAGGTGAGGGAAGATATTTAACCACATTCAGAAGGACGCTGGAAGGTTATTTGAGTGGGGTTTATGATGCAAGAATTGATCTCTTAACAGGTTTATTAAATAAAAGAGCATATGAGTCTGAATTTAGTGAAAGATTATCAACAACTTCTTTAGGATATGGAGCAATAATCATGATTGATATTGATCATTTTAAAAAATATAATGATCTGTTAGGTCATGCAAATGGAGATATTGCATTACGACAAACAGGAGAGAATGTCAAAAAAAGTATTAGAAAATACGATATTGCTGGACGATATGGTGGAGAAGAAATGATCGTTATGCTTCCTGATGTTAAAGGTATACATGAGTTGGCAATGGTTTGTGAGAGAATAAGACAATCTGTTGAATCAGATTCATATCATGGAAAAGACCAGGTTGGCCAAGTCACTATCAGTGTCGGTGGGATTTTGTTTCCACATGGTCGAGAGTCTGTGATTACACCTTTAGTTGAAAGAGCTGATACAGGGTTATATATTGTTAAAGGAGAACGGTTTGCACAAATTGAAACTGATTCAGGTTCAAATGACTATATTCCTATTCCTTCAACAGAACAAAGGAATAGATGTGTTGTTTCAGATTTAGATAGTCGGTGTTATTATTTTGTAACTCCAACACCGATTAATCAAATTCCTTTATTAAGAAAACTTAAACTTTAATTATTCTCTTATTTAATTTAATCATTTCTTAAAAGATTTAATTAATTTATTGGTATTGTTTTACAGGAAACAAAGGGATATCATATTTGCATCGTAATAAACCTAATCGTTGTATTAATTCTTCTGCACAGGGTCTTCTTTCAGGTAAAAATTCAAGACACCCTTCAATTATTCGAGGTAATTCTTCCCTAACATGAGGATTTTCAGTAAATAA
>JBAZCJ010000061.1:0-7976 GCA_041671005.1 Candidatus Woesearchaeota archaeon
GAAACCAATCATTGATATGGGTTATTTGTATATTGCACAACCACCATTATACAAAATACAAAAAGGAAAAAGTGTTCAATATGGGTATAATGATGAAGAGCTTGCAAAAATAATGAAAGAGCTCGGCAAAGAAGGTGTCAATATCCAACGATATAAAGGTCTTGGAGAAATGAATCCTCGACAATTATGGGAAACAACATTAGATGAAAAGAGTAGAGTCTTCAAAAAAGTTACTATTGAAGATGCAATTGCCGCAGATCAAATATTTACTATTCTTATGGGAGATCAAGTAGAACCTCGAAGACAATTTATTGAGCAAAATGCAAAAACTGCTAAGAACATTGATGTATAAAATCGCTTAATTGGTGTAATATTTGTTCTGGAATATCATTGTTAATAACAACAACATACGTAAGGGTATCTAAATATTTATTATATAACGGATCATAATATTTTGTCAACAATAATTCTGTTCCTTGTGCATACTCTTTGTTGTCAAAACATGCAATAATCTGTTTTTTGTCAGGAATATTTTGAGTAAGTTTCTTTGTAATACGGGACATTTCCTCTTTTTTTTCAGGAGTATTAAAATAATCATTCAAGATAACTGCAACACGTTTTTGTATAGAACATTGTATTTTAACAGCAATACCATGATTCATCGCATTCCATAAAAAATCAGGAATGTAGCAATCGCCAATACGTTTACTTTCTCCTTCAACTAAAATAAAACGTTCATTATGAAGCTGTTCTAACTTTTGCCAAAGTAAATTTTCAAACTTTTTTTGAGTATGTTGTTTCAATCCAATGCCCCCATAAACACTCCCTCGATGGCCTGCACAATCTTCTAAATCAATACTATTAGAAAATGTGTGAAGCAGTGCTGTTTTTCCACAACCTGTTAATCCATAAAGAACTATTATTTTTGCATTTAATTTATACTGGCGTAACTGATCTTGCACATATGCTCTATATGCTTTATATCCTCCTTGAATTTGATATACCTTAAATCCATTATGTTCTAAAGCTTCTGCAACTATTTTTGATCGTAAACCTCCACGCCAACAATAAACAAAAAGCGATTTAGATTTATATGGTTCTGCAGTATGTAAAATTCCAGGAAGGTTTTTGTTAAAATAATCCATTCCTGTTTTAATTGCAAAATCATGAGATTCTTTAACATACTGTGTTCCAACAATAACACGTTCCTCATTAGAAATAACAGGAATATTTATTGCGTTAGGAAGATGATCTTCTTCATATTCTAATGGCGTTCGCGTATCAATAAAAATTCCCTGTTGCTGAAGCGCATGTTCTACTGTGATTATTTGAACCATAAACAGAGGAATAACATCCAGCATATATAACTTTTCGAAAAAATTACTTAACCAATTCTCCACCATCAATTACAAGCACTGTGCCGTTGACAAATTCGTTTTGCATCAAAAAAACTGCAGCGTTTGCAATTTCTTCTGGTTGAGCTGGTCTTTTAACTAAAGATGCATCAAGAAGTCCTTTGAGCATAGACATATCCATACCAACTTTTTTCCAAAGTGCAGTTTCAACAATACCTGGTGCAATACTATTGACACGGATTTTTCTATCAGAAAGTTCAATAGCATAAGATTTTGTCATGCTAATAACTGCAGCTTTTGTTGCACAATACATACCAAAACCTTCATAGCTATGCAATCCTGCAATAGAACCGAGGGTAACTATGCATCCACCTTTCTTAAGTTTGGGAATTGCATGATTACATGTCCAGAATACTCCTTTGACATTTGTGTCCAACAATGAGTTCATTTGTTCTGTTGTAGTTTTTTCTAAAGGCACAACATGAGCAATTCCTGCATTGACAACAAGTGCATCAATTTTCTTTACTTTTTTCATTGCAGAGGCAATGTCTGTTTCATTACGAACATCTGCCTCCAAAAAAGTGCATGGATAATCTGGTTTATGCATACCCATAACAATAAGGTGTGCACCTTTTTTAATGCATGCCTGTGCTGTTGCTCTACCGATTCCTGTGCTTCCGCCAGTAATGAGAATTGTTTTATTTTTGAGTTCCATAATTATCTTTAGGAAAGAGAACTATATTAATTTTTGGAAAGAATAATTAAATTTTTATAATTGTCATGATTAAGATTTCAAAAGGTGATCCTATGAAAAAAATAATAGTTCTTTTATGTATCCTTCTTATTCTTGCTTCTTGCGCAAGTAAAGAAAAATCAGAAGAAGGAATAATGCAACAACAAGGACAAAATATGCCCCCACTAGAAGGAATGCAAAACCAAATGCCCATACAAGGAAATCAACAAGGCATGAATCAACAACAAGGAATTTACCTTCATAACGTTTTGACTGCAACAAGTACAGATGGAGAAACATGGACAGTGAATGAAGAACCAATTGCAGAACATGGTTCTGTCCCTGATGTTGTACAATTACACGCTGATCTCGGTGATTTCAGTGAAGAAACATTGCTTACATATTTTGTTGACGCAACACAATCTGAAACACATGATGCAGAATCAATTGGAATGATCTATTCTACAGATAATGGAGAAACATGGAGTGACAGAGAAACTATAACTTTTGAAAATGCAGATGAACAAACACCTGTAGACCCGAGCATTGTTCAATTAGATGATGGAACCTTAAGAATGTATTATTTTGACATCGCAGCAATGCGTAACCAAGATTCAGAATTTAAGATATATGTTGCAGATTCAACAGATGGAAAAACATTTACAACACAAGAATCTGTGTATACTTCAAGCACAACTATTACAGATCCAGATGTCGTGTATTTTAATGAACAATGGTTTTTGTATTTTGTCAATCATGCAAAAGCAGCATTTTCAATTTACACCAGTGATGATGGTTTAACGTTTGAAGAAGTAGGAAGTGTTCAGATGCAAGGAATTCCAGGAGTTGTTGTTGTTAGTGATGAAGTTCATTTGTATGGATGTGGCATGAATGAATTCCCAAAAAAAATTTCATCTGATGGCATTACATTTGGAGAACAAGAAAGTGGCATGACTGTCAATGGTTGTGATCCTTCTCCAATACAATTAAATGACGGAAGTTATTTTATGGTATGGAAAGGATATGCAGAATAATTTTTTTTGTATTTTTTCATTTTTCTCGTCGGTAACTCGTCAGAATAAGTTTTCTAAAAAACGAAATGTTTAAATAGTTGTGACTCTCTGAAAATTAACATGGAAAGGGGTGTCAGAAATCAGTAGACAAAGCGGAGCAACTATGCATGCTCATGCTTTTGTGTCGTCGCCATCTTATTCAACTTTAGAAGATTTTCTTGATGATACCTTCTCTGTTTCTAAAGGTACTTCAGTTAAACCTGAAGAATTAGATGATGCACAACGTCAACATTTACAGAGGAGATATAATGATTCTTTAGTTGTAGCATTGGGAGCAATAGCAAAAGAAGGGATTAGAACACAATGGGGAGTCCAGTATTCTGAAAGACCTGAAGATCTTTTTTCTGAAATTACAGAAGGGATTGTCGGATTTCAAGATGTTGGAGAAAGTCAATTAACATATGTAGTTAGTGCATTAGAAGAACTTCTTAGAGAAAGACCTTTAGAATCATTTGCACATCATTATTTAGGTGAAGATTCTTATGTTATTACATTTACAAATTCAACAGGAACTACTCTTCATATTACGCATACAGATAAAGGAAGATATGTTGTTCATGCGTATAGCAAAAAGTTAACAGAAGCAGCTAAAAGAAGAGTAGCATGGTTAGATGAACCTACTGAAAGAAAAGTAACTCCAGATATATTGCAAATTTCTTTATTTGATCAAGCAAAAAGTATTCTTGGAATTGAAAATGCAAACGCATCAACAATATTACAAGATAAAAGATTAACTATAGTACAAACAACAGAATTAAGCGAAGTAAGAACTGCAGTACTTGAATTTTTAGCGCGAGATACACTTGAAAGAATGCATATGAACGCTGATGGTAGTCTTGAACTTTATGGTTCAAACAGACATCGATTAAGAATTGAAAAAGATAAAACGAATCAATATACTGTGTATGGAATTGCACCACAATTAAGTCCATTTGCTTTATCTTTAACACATTCACTAAAAACAGATCCACTTCAAGAAATAGTAATCCAAACATTTTATCCAAACAAACCAACAATAAGAGTTCCAAATCTTGTTGAAGGATGGGGAGTACATGTTTGGTATGGAACAAATCTAAAAGAATCTACAGGATATCATGTAAGTACACACGTTTTAAGAGGTAAAAAATTACCCTTAACATATCAAAGAGAAGCAGGAAACTGTGACAGTACTGAAAGTACATCAAGATACATTCAAAAAACAGTAGCAACATTATTAGCCAGTGAGTTTAATCCAAATGAAGGAGAAATCAGAGAATTAGATATGAGAATCATGGCAGGAATTACAGGAGATAGATATTATGATAAAGGAAGATTATCTTTAACATTATACAAAGAAATTCACCCTGCATATTGTGAAGGAATAGCTGATGGAATTGTTGCAATATATTCTGGGAGTGTAACAGTAAATCAAAGTCCATCATCTCTCCCTAACGGTAAAGATGCAGGAGATCTTTGGTTTGAACAACATATGACAAAACAAAGACAACATCCCCCTCAAGATGATTTAATAGCATTACAACAAAGACTAACTAGCCCCACACCTACCCAATGTGAACCAAATAGAGATCAACAATCAGAAAGACCACAAGGACGACAAAGAAAAAAAAGACATTAAATCACAACAAATTCTTTCATTACTGATCTTAACTGCAATAATTCTTTCACAACTGCAGGTATAGTTTCAACTTTAGGTTCAAAAGAATCAAGATCTTTCAAAGCAACCCATTTGTATTCAGAATATTCTTCATTTAATTGAATCTCCCCTTTGAAATGCACTGCATAATAATGAGGCAAGAACATTTTATGTCCAGATTTTCTTGTAAATTCATGGTTAACACTGAAAGTAGGACATAATTTAATGTGAAAATCTTTGCTTACCTCTTCATTTTTTTCTCTTTGCAAACCTGCAAGAAGATTATCGTCACTTACTTCTAACTTTCCACCAATAAAAGTAAATATCCCGTCCAAATCTTGTTCACCTTTTCTTTTACACAAAAGTACTTTTGTGTGATCTTTTGAAAAAACAACAATTTTTTGACAAATTTGAAAAGAATATTTATCCATAATATAATTTAAATTTTACTTGTTTATATTCTTTTTCAATAACTTTATAAATTAATATTTCAAAAATAATAACAATTACTAGAGGTGACATATATGAAAAAGACGATAACGACAATGATTTTATTTCTATTATGTACAATAATAGTACATGCTTCGTATGATGTAACAACATGGCCAACAACAAATGTTGATATCCATTCAGGATTTGGACCAAGAATGAATCATGGAATATATGATTTACATTTAGGATTTGACAATCCAGGAATTGTTGGAGAAAAAATTTATTCTATTGCAGAGGGTCAAGTATACAAAACATATTCTGCAAGTGATACTTCAAGTTCTTATTATAACACAGGAAATGTCGTTGTAATTAAACATACAATGGATACTGCAATGACGTTTCATGGACAAAAATTTACTACATATTATTCAGTATATGGACATTTGAATAGTATTGGTGTTCTTGCAGGTCAAAAGGTTTCTAAAGGAGCAGTAATTGGAACTCTGGGTCAAACAGGGCCTGGTGCATCATACCCGCATCTTCACTTTGAAACACGTATTGGATCACAATGTTCTAAAGAATATCAAACAGCATATCCAACAAGTTCATGTGCAAAAGTATTTACCACACCACAAGACCCACATATTAATCCATTAGTATTTTTATCCTACACAGATGATTCATCCATGGCTGTAACAGTTGTTTCAGAATCTCCATTAACAATTGAAGTAACAGCAAACACATTTGACATTAATGAGATCATTGTAGATGGATATGAAATAGACTTTAATGATAGACAAGGATTAGATCCTAATGACAATGACAACCCTAGTTATAATGGAGTAACCATCACGCCAATACAAATGGATCCGTTTAAGATACAGCTCACGTATTCGCAAAATAGTTATTCTACTATTGAAGTAAAAGATATTGTTGGAAATAGTGTTGTATTATATAAATAATTTTTTTTCATATCATTTTATATATTATTTCTTTTTTAATATATAGATGAAGAAAATAAAACAGATTAATAAGAATGTATATCTTCTTGGTATAGTAAGTCTGTTAACAGATATAAGTTCTGAACTTATCTTTTCAGTGTTTTCAGTATTTTATACAGTTATATTGGGCGCATCAACAGCCCTTCTTGGCCTTGTAGAAGGTCTTGCTGATTTTTCAGCATCTTCTTTAGATTACATTTCAGGATATTTTTCAGATAAAACAGGCAAAAGAAAAATATTTGCTTTATGGGGATATGGATTCTCAACAGTTGCAAAATGCTTACTCCTTTTTTCAACAGTATTTTCTGCATCCCTTTTTCGTATTGTTGAACGATTAGGAAAATCATTTCGCAGTCCTCCGCGTGATGCATGGTTATCATCATTTACAACAAAAAAGAATCGAGGATTTTCTTTTGGCATTCACAAAACACTTGATAAAATTGGAGCCATAATAGGACCATTAATTGCTTATGGTGTACTTTCATATTTTGGTGAAACAAAAAAAGTTTTCTTTTGGTTATTTTTATTTGCAATCATCCCTGCAATTGCTTCTATTATTATGTTAATGGTTATTAAAGAAACACCAATAAAACCAATAAAAAAACAAACATTTTTTCAAAGTACATATTCTAAAAAATTTAAACAATATCTTTGGAGTGCAGGCATCTTTTCTTTAGCATATTTTAGTTTTGGATTTTTATTATTAAAAGCATATACAATTGGCTTTGCAATAAAAGATGTAGTTCTTCTCTATGCCTTGTTTAATGTTTCATTTGTTTTAGTTGCTGCACCCATAGGAAAAATAGCAGATAAAGTAAGTAAAAAAATTATTATTAGTACAAGTTATGTGTTATATACATTAATGGCAATTGGGTTTATTTTCGCAAAAACAAAACTCAGTGTAATTCTTTTATTTGTGTTATATGGAGTGTTTTATGCAATTGATGCAAGCCAAACAAGAGCATACATTGTAGATCTTGAAAAGAAACGAGCAACTGCAATTGGGTTATACAATTACATAACAGGAATCATTTATCTTCCTGCATCAATTATTGCAGGAATACTATGGAAATACAATCCATCATATGCATTTGGTTTTGCTGCAATAATTTCTCTTATTGCATTGATTGTGTTTGTAAAAAAATAAGAATATGAATGCTTCACTTACTTTATTGCTCGCTCATAAATATCTTCTAACTTTTTTACAATAATTACTATAAGCAGCGCCAAATCTATTTTTTAAGAATTTTTCTTCACTGAGAATAATGAAATGATATACAATTATACTATATGTTCCTAAGATGAAAATAAAAATATTTAATGTTAACAATATAGAAGAAAGAGTAAATAAATAAAAACTTAAATACATCGGATTTCTACTTAATCTATATATTCCACCCATTTTAAGTGTTGTCTTTTCTAAAGGAATCCCAAAACTTACAGAATTTCCTAAATTAAAAAAACTGATTATTGTAATGAAGATACCTACACTTAACAAAAGAAAAGCAAAATATTTTACAGAAGAAAAAAGAGATAATGAGTTTAATCGAATTTCAAAGAAATAAAGGATTATGAATAACCAACAGATATAACCTGACAATTTACCTGTAATAAATATGATTGGGTTTATTGGAGGTTTCCCAATTATTTTTACCATGAGTATATATCTTTTTAAGAACTTTATAAATTTTTATTTAAATAAGGTTCTTATAAAACCCTCATCTAAAATAGAATAATGTATATTTTAAA
>JBAZCJ010000062.1:0-7890 GCA_041671005.1 Candidatus Woesearchaeota archaeon
ACATTTAACATCATATGAATAAATCCCATTATCTGATAAAGTTACATCATACGTAAAATAATAATAATCACTTTCTGTAGTGCGATCAAAACTATAATCCATATCTTCAAAAGAATTTTCTTCTGTTCCTTGACTGAACCCACATTCTCCTTCTTCAAGTGTTTTGACACTAAGTGTTATGCTGCTGTCATCAACATATCCTGCAGGGATAGAATCAAAGATAGCACCATCAACATCCACACGAGCAGTAACGAATGCAGTTCCTTCATTACCAAGTACATCAGTGCAATTTACAGAGTAAAGGTAATATCCATCAGTTAATCCACTATATTTTGTAACAAATCTATCGTTAAACGTGTTTTGTATGTTTGATATGCTGTCTTCAAATGTATCAGTACAATATGCTTCTTCATCAAGAATAACTTCAAAAACTAATGCAGAATCATCGTAAGGAGATGTTGCATCAGGTGTAACATAATAATTAATTGTGATTTCAGGTGCTTGTTTATCAATGTTAAAAGCATATTCTTTAACGACCTCTAAGTTTTGTGCATAATCTTCTGAGTAATAATAAAGGGTGTATGTACCACTGCCGTCCCCTACTTCAATTGTGCCAAGGCCCATACTATTTAATGTAACTAATTCTCCCTCTTCATTAGGGTCGCAGAATGTACCATCAGTTGTGATACAATAATATGTTGACTTAACACCATCCCCTTGTGTGCCATCATTATTAAGATCTTGCGCAATAAGTGTAATATTAATTGATCGCATTTCTTCAGGAGTAATTATAGTGGTTGTTGGTGGAGTCATATCTTCTTGTCCATCATCCTGTGCGCCATCACCGTTTGCATCTTTGTAACATTCTGCACCGTTCCAATAACAAAGTCCAAGATCTAATGTATCTTCGCTTACTGTAACTGTATTAGTTTCAGTATCAATTATTACATTATGATCTCCACTGCAGCTTAAAGAATTGTCATATGCAGTGCAAGTAAAATCATCAATATCAGTGCACATGTTATCTATACTGCTTATGGCGCATGTTGCTTCTTCAACAGCAAATGCTTCGCATCTATCTTGTGTACATGCATCAAATACTCCATTATGTACTGCACTGTTGCATGCATCACACCTACTATAATCAGAATTTTTTTCTTTGCAGATCCCATCTGAAATTCCATTCCCGCTATTAAATTCAATCCATTCACAGTCTCGCTGTAAGCATTTATTATTATAGCCATTAGTATTAGATTGGTCTATACATGCGCTTTCACTTGCATAATCGTAACAGTTGCTTACATATGCACATTCTTGATATGTATCAGTTGTTGTTAAAGTGTAATCATAATAACAGAGGGGTAATGACGAACATAATTCTCCTGTTTCAGGGAATAAAGAGTATAATGTAGCAAATAATCCTAATGGATCTCCGCAGGTTGCACAATCACTTTGATATTCGCAGCTTGTTGTTCCAGTAGAATCTGGTCCTGTGCAAATATAATCAGAACCATAATCATAATTACAGCTTAAAATAAGATTAATTTTATTTGATTCATCGCAGCCAACTCTGTTTGTTAATGTTTGGTCCATTCCCCAGAAAGAATCAAGGCAGAATTCGCTTGTGTCCATTTGTTGACACCATGCATCTCCACTGTCTTCGATACATACAGGTTCTGAATATTTTGATGTTAAATCAGGATATTCTGCTTGAACAACATAACAGTATCGTTCATTTGCACCAACTGTTGTATCTGTATATTCCCATGAATCTTCAATGTTTATTCCTTTAACTTCAAATGTACTGTAAATTTCTGACTCAGTCATGTCAGAAATATCTGTTGGGCAATCACTGCCCGTACATCGTAAGACATTAAATGTAACAGGACAGGATAATGTCCATGCTATTGTTAATTGTGCACTTCCTAACGTAAATATTATGTCATCAATAACTGGATTAATTGGTGTTGTTGTGCATTGACAGCTTCCGCATGTTTCATAGATTTCATCACCGTCACAATCATTAACATCCTCACTGCTGCAACAAACATATGCACTGCCATAATAATATCCTTTAAATGCAGAACTGCCATCTTCTGCAGTTCCATAACATGCAGTTGAATCACTTGAAGTTCCGCATTGTGTTTCATAACAGTCTAAATCATCACAGTCAACTAATGCATCAAAATCATTATCTGTTTCATCATCGCATACTTCAGGAACTACCCCGCATGTTGAGGTGACAATATTACAATCTACTCCCCAGGTTCCATCACTTTCACAGGTTTGATATTTTCTACAACTACTTGATGAGTCATAACCGCAATATTTTGTATCTCCTGGAGTGCATGTTTCAGTACAGCTTGTAGATTGGCATACGCCACTACAACAATAATTACTTGCTTCACAAATAACACCATTTACTCCAACAACTCCGTCTGCTTCATAATCATCACTTGCAAAACAATTGCATGTGCTTGATGCATATGTTTCAGCAGAACAAACAGGTAAATCACATAATTCTTCAGAGGAGGTTTCATTGCTTTCACAGCATCCTGTATCTGCAGTGTCAATGAGTCCATCTCCATCATTATCAACGCCATCAGCGCAGGCACTTGTTGTGCTTGCTTCACTACCATCAGTTGTACTTATACAATCTGCATCATTTGGAAAATCAGTATCTCCATCACCATCATTATCTATTCCATCATCGCATTCGAGATCAGCAGATGTATATTCTGCAGCAAGTAGGGAGCAATCTGATGAAGATGTTATGCTATTATCAAAAGTAATTCCGCCAACAGTATTTTCACAATATCCTTGAGAACTAATGACAGATGTCATGGCAGTTCCTGTACCCGAATAATAAACACAGCACCCTTCTGTACATGAAGAAACAGCACTGCATGAGTTTGTGTCCCATTCTCCAGTATTGTAAAGACATGTGTCTTCTAAAGAACTGGAACATGTAGTTTCAGTATTTATATAACAGCATCCATCATCAGAACATTTTCCTCCGACAGTATCATCAGTGGATGAGTAATAATTAGTTTGACAGTCAGTTTGACTTGCAGGAGCATAATCTTCTCCATAGTAACTTACATCTGAACTTATAGGGCAGCAATCATCTATATCTACATCGCCAGTACAATAAAAACTTTCTTCAGCAGGGTTTGCACATGCACTTGCATAAACAAATGATGTAAAAAGAACTAATAACACTATGTACACAATAAATAATCCTCTTTTTTTTCCCACAAGTATTCCCCTTTTTTTTATTATGTATTCTTTTTTTGTATCGAGAGTATATATATGTTTCGGAATGAACACTTATAAATAAATAATCAATATTATTTAAAATAACCATTGTCCAATAGTGCAAAAACTTTTAATAGTGCAGTACGCTTAATTTCTTGAAGGGGTGTTCAATATCGGTTTGTTTGATTCATTTAAAAAAAAGAAACAGCCATTGCCTGAGTTAGAAACACCGCCTGTACCAGAAGGTACGCCAGAAGCAGTGCAAAATAGAGCAATGTCTTCTCCTCAAGAAATACCGTCATTTTCTATGGAAGCTCCTCAAGAATTTCAGCAGGAAGGACCTTTAAACACATTGCAAGATGTTCCTATGCCTCCAGAAGATATGCGTGTTTCTCCACCTCAGCAAATGCCTATTCAACAAATGCAGCAAACAGAGCAAAGACCTTTTGAAATGCAAGAACCAATGCAGCAGCAAATCCCACAACAAATGCAGCAACAAATACCGCAGCAAATGTCACAGTTTCAACCAGCTCAACAATTTCAAATGCCGTTACAAAGACAGCAACAAGATTTTCCAAAACCTGAAGAGGTTTTTAATCAACAGTTATCTCCAATGCAACCATTTCCTTCTTCGCAATATTCGCAACCGTCTCTACCTCCTCAACCATTGTTCCAACAAGAACCTCGGTTTACATTTTATGCACAACCGAGAGAAGAACATCATGAAGAACATAATGAGGAACAAAATGAGTTCCATCAAGAAGAACCTCGTGAGTTGCAAGAAGTTCCATTTGATGTAACACAAGAATTATTATCCTTACCAAAAATAGTGCAAAAAAAAGAATTTCATTCGGTACATATTCCAAAAAGATTTTTGACTGTTGCAATGCTTCTTGATATAGGTACACAATTAATTAATATTCAAGAGGATCTTACATTAGGAAAAGATACAGTATTTCGATTAGGAGATTTGAATGAGCAGGAAATAGAAATGATGGCGCGTTGGAATGCGTTGCATCAGTCCATGGAATTACGAATGGCAGAAATTGACAAAATTTTGTTTAAGGCATGAGGAGGAGACTATGGCGCAAAAACCAGTATATGTAAAACTTGAAGAGTATAATAATATCCTGACACTTGTCGATACATTAAAAGAGCAGGTTACTGCAGCAAAGCAAACGTTGGGAGAAATTAGAAAATTAAAACAAGAAGAAGATGTTGAATTAGAAATATGGCAAACAGTTGTAACTGAACTTGAAAATAGAATTGCGTTTATTGATAATACGATTACAGAACCTGAAGAATTGTAAAATGGCAAAAAAACAACAGCAGAGAGATGATTTTTTTATTAGTATTACAGATCCCTCTCTTGTGAGAAGAAATATTTTAGAATCTTCACAACAGATTGTTGAAGGCATGAAAAGTTATGAAAAATATAAAAAGATTAAACTTGAAAAACTCAAAAAAATTGATGAGTTAAAACAACTTCTTGTAGTTATTAAAGAAAATACATTCAAACTGCGGGCATATTTACCAACAGTTAAAGAAACAGTTCAAGAAAAAGAACAGCGAACACCAAATATTACATTACTTGAATTAGAGCAGTTGAATTCTGAAATTAGGAAGTTAGAAACTGATTTGAATATAAAGTAGAATTTATAAATTAGTAATTTATTCTTATTCTCAATGCGGACGTGCCGGAGTGGTCAAACGGGGCAGATTTTTCAGAAATGAAAAAGCCCATACTCAAGACCATTAAGGTAGGGAGATCTGTTGGCTTAGTGCCTACGCAGGTTCGAGTCCTGTCGTCCGCATTTTTTTATTTATTTGGTTTAAATTTAAACTCATTTTTTGATTAATATTCTTTAACTTATTATTCCCTGCATAATTTTTTTCCTTTTGCTAAGCTTCGTAATCGCTTAGCTGTTTAACACGAAATGCAGGTATTAATAATTAAAATAGAATACAGAGAAATAAATTAACCAAAATAATTTACAATATTTTCTTTATCACGTCTTCAACAATATCTTCTGTTTTCATAACATCTGTATCATAAACAGTATCTGCATTTTGTACACAATCAGTTGCATGCAAGTATTCATTTGTTTCGCGAATCATTTGTTCAATATTTTCTTGTGAATCAATATCTTTCATATTATTCATTCTTCGTTCAACTTGAGTAGAAAGGTTGCATCGAAATCCAATAACTAAAAATCTTTTTTCTTTTAAAAATAATAAACTTTGAACTCCTGCAAGACCATCAAGGATTGTTAATTTTTCATTACAAAAAGAATATCCTGCTTCACCCATTATTTGCGGTCCATATTTTTCCATAAGTTTCCTTCCAAAAATACTGCATTCTGTTCGTGTATGATGCAAAACCTGTATATTTTTATTTTCTTTGATAATTTTCAGATATTCTTTTTTGGAAAGTTCAAGCAATTGGGGATGTGTTGTTTGAAGTAATGTCATAGGAATACGAACTGCAGGAAAAGACATGTACTGATATCTATACGTTGGTACTTTTTCAATAAATAGTTTTGCAAATGTTGTTTTGCCTGATCCAGGTCCACCACATAATACTATGTTTTGCATAAAAGAAAGTAATTGAGTGCCTAATTTAATTCTTCCTAAAATCTTATAAATCAACCATTCTTTGTTCAAATTATGATAAAAATTCACACATTAGGTGGCTATAATGAAATTGGCAAGAATATGACTGCTGTTGAGGTAGATGGTGAATTTATCATTTTAGATATGGGTCTTCATCTTGAGCCATATGCAAAGTATCAAGACACGCATGGTATGAAAAATTTGACAAAAGATATTCTTTTAAGAATAGGTGCAGTACCAGATGATTCATCTATTCCGAAAGACAAAGTTGTTGCAATTATCCCTTCTCATGCACATTTAGATCATATTGGTGCAATTCCATTTTTAGAATTTGATTATCGTGCACCAATTATATGTACCTCTTTTGCAAAAGAAGTATTAACAAAGCTCGCTCAAGACGTTCATGTTCAAATTTCAAATCCAGTAATTGTACTAAAAAATAATAAATCGTATAAGACAAAAAATACAACAATTGAATTAATTCATGTAACACATTCAGTTATCCAGGCAGTTATTATTGCTATTACTACAAAATATGGTACAATTCTTTATGCAAATGATTTTAAAATTGATAAAACTCCAACATTAGGAGAAAAAACAGACAGTGAGAAATTAAAAAAATATAAAGTTCTTGCATTAATTTGTGATTGTATAAAAGCAGATACTGAAGAACCAACACCATCAGAAGCAGTGGCAAAACAAATGCTAGATGATTTGTTTGATACACATGATTTTACAAACAAAACAGTTGTTATTTCAACATTTTCATCTCATATTGCACGGTTACAATCAATTTTAGTTTGTGCAAAGAAAATTAATCGAAAAATTCTCTTTCTTGGTCGATCATTGGCAAAATATGTTGAAGCAGCTGCAGCTGCAGAAGGCATTGAATTTAAAGAAGTTGAATTACTAAAATATGGCGATCAGATTAGAAAAGAATTGAAAAAAATTATAGAAACGCGTCATGAATATCTTATTGTTGCGACAGGTCATCAAGGAGAACCAAGTGCAGTGTTGGCAAAACTAGTTGCAAATCAATTGCCGTTAAAATTAATATCAGGAGATGTTGTTATTTTTTCATCAACAGTTATTCCAAACGAAGAAAACATAAAAAATAGAGGTAATTTAGTAGAACAATTAGAGCAAAGGGGAGTTACTGTTTTCAAAGATGTCCATGTTTCAGGTCATGCATCCAGAAATGATTTAAAAGAATTTCTCACACTTACAAATCCAACACATATTATTCCTGCACAAGGTCCAAAAGAAATTCAGGCTCATCTTATTAGTATTGCAAAAGAATTAGGCTATGATGAAGAGTATCTTCATTATTCAGAAAATGGAGATTCTGTCAATATAATCATCGATAAACAAAAATCTTTATAAATCTCGCAGAATTCACAGTTTTTATGAAATTAACTCTCGCAGAACCAAAATATTTGAAAGATAGCATTTCTATTATTAGCGAATTAGTGACAGAAGCACGATTCAAAATTAATAAGCAAGGCATAGAACTTGTCGCAATGGATCCCGCAAATGTTGCAATGGTAATTTTTAAGCTTCTTGCAAGTAGTTTTGTTGAGTATGAAGTAGAAACTGATGTAAGACTTTCAATCAACCTTAATAATCTCAAACAAGTGTTAAGGCGAGCAAAGCCAAATGATATGATCACTCTTGAAGTAGTTGAAAATAAATTAAATATAACATTAAAAAGCAAAACAAAACGAACATTTTCTTTGCCTATTATTGATGGTGATGAGCGTGAGCAAAAAATTCCAGAACTTAATTTTCCAGTTACAATTACGACAGATGCACAACAGTTAGTAGAAGCTGTGGAAGATGTTGATATTGTAGGTGAAAGTGTTTCGTTTATAGGAGAACAAGATACTTTTATTATTTCCGCAGAAGGAGATATGTCTAAAGCGCTTATAGAAATTCCAGCAGATGAAACAACAACAATAAAAACAACAAAAGCAGAAAAAATTAAAGCAAAATACTCTGTAGAAGATTTGAAGAAATTGA
>JBAZCJ010000063.1:0-7881 GCA_041671005.1 Candidatus Woesearchaeota archaeon
GCCTTATGAATTTCATAGTATTGATGAACGTTTAGTATATTGCAAAACTCTTCCTGATGCAAATTTACTCATTTTCGCATCAAAACACAGCAGTGCAGCAGGAGTTCCTTCTCTTTCGGTTCATGCAACTGGCAATTGGAATACTGCAGAAATTGGAGGCAATGAACATGAGCTTGCAATTGCACCTGCATTATATCTTGCAGAAGCACTTGTTAAAATTGAAGAATTAACAAAAAAACAAAATATCCCAATAGATGTTGTACAAGAATGTACGCATCATGGACCTACAGAAAACAAACAAATTATGTTTATTGAAATAGGCAGTACAGAAAAAGAATGGAAAACACAAGAGTATGGTAAAATCATTGCAGAAACAATTCAACATATTATGGCACATAAACCAAGGCAGAGAAAAGTTGCAATCGGAATTGGCGGCACCCATTACTGTCAAAATTTTAAAAAACTCATCCTCAATGAAAATTACGCGTTTGGTCATATCTGCCCTAAATATCAGTTAGAATTTTTTACAAAAGAAATGCTTCAACAAGCAATAGAAAAAACCACTCCAACAGTTGAAGAAATAGTTGTAGATTGGAAAGGCGTAGGAAGCTATAAAGAAAAAATAAAACAGATTATTGAAACTATGGACATTCCAATGAGAAAGATTTAAATTCTTGGTTTTATTTATACAAAAAATGCAATGCGTCATCTGTAAAAAAAGACCTGTAACTGTGTTTCAATACTGTTCTTTATGTGTTGTTCATTTAATAGAAAAAAGAGCACGAAAATATATTAAAGAACATCATAAACTCAAAAAAGGTCAAACAATAGTTGCAAATACACCTTTAAGTAAATATTTTGCAGAACACGTCATTCACGTTCCTGTAAACATTATCAATAAAAAAAGAAAAATATCAGAGGTTATTATCTCTACAGATACGTTAAATGATTGTGTTGTCTCCTTTTTAGAACGTTTATTTACAGAAAAAAAAGAAAAGAAAACAAAAGAACTATTGTTATTTTCAACAATAACAGATCAAGAATTAAAAATTTATTGTAAAGTCCATAAAATACCATTCAAAATAAAACAACATAAACTTAAAGAAATTTTACAAAAAGTGGAATATGCACATCCTGGAACAGTATATGGATTATATAAAAGCAAAGAAGAATTAAAAAAAATATTTTAATGAATCGCCATGATAACAATATCAAATACGAGGGTTTTACCAGCAAAAGGATGATTCATATCAAAAACAACACTATCTCTATTAACTTTAATAATACGCATAAACAAAGTTCTACCTGTCTTTGATTCTTGCGTCAATACCATTCCTATTTGAGGAGTAATTTCCATGGGGATTTTACTTAAAGGCAATTCTTGAGTAAGATCTTTATGATATTTTCCATATGCTTTTTCTGGACTAACAATAATTCTTTTTTTCTCGCCAATTTTCATACCAATTATTCCTTCTTCAATCCCCTGAATAGTTGCATGTTCTCCTACAGAAAGACGTAAAGGTTTATTGTGTGTTGTTTCAAAAACAGTTCCATCAGAAAATTTACCAACATAATGAATTGTAACTAAATCTCCTTTTTTAACAACCCTAGGCAGATCATGCGATGGCTGAAGTTTATGCATAGTATAGTTCAAAATGTCTAGATTTAATTAGTTTTGCTTTCACAAAGCATAAAAACCTGTTCATAGTTAACTCTTCTGATGACACCAGAAAAGAAACAACAACAATATAATCTAAATTCAATTCTTTCAGAAACCCGCGCATCAAGTACGTCTCAAAATATTGGAGAAAAATTTCTTGTGCCTTTTGCAATGATTTTAAACGCATCTTCTTTTTCCATTGGGATTTTATCAACACTTCCTCAACTATTAGGAGCATTAGCACAATTATACTCTGTAAAAATACTTCATCGATTTTCTAGTAGAAAAAAACTTATTGCAGGAGTTATGCTTTTACAAAGTACATTATGGCTCCCATTATTTTTAACTCCATTACTTTTTCCCTCATTAGGTATTTTTGCATTAATTGTTAGTTTTAGTATATATTACATTCTCGGAGGATTTTACACTCCTGCATGGAATAATTGGATTGTAACAATTGTTCCTGAAAATACCAGAGGACAATTTTATGGAAGAAAAAACCAAATTGCTGGAAGATTTGGCTTTCTTGCAGCAACTATTGGAGGATATCTTCTTTCACTCATCTCTGATATTAATATATGGGTTGCGTATGGGGTCTTATTTTTAATAGGACTTATTGCAAAATTAATCTGTGCATTATTTGTGTATAGAATGCATGAAGAAGAAAATCTTAAAAAAATGCCTTCATTTCCTGGAATTACAGTACAACATTTTCTTGCACATCTTACTGAAACCTCATTTGGAAAATATGTTTTTTATATGTGCTGTATGAGTTTTGCTGTCAATATCGCAGCACCTTTTTTTACCCCATACATGCTTCACTCTGTTGCAGAAGGGGGCCTTGGATTTAGTTATTTACAATTCACAATTATAACCATAGTAAGCAGTTGTGGAGCATTTCTTGTATTCAGACATTTTGGAAAAGTTTCTGATAGGTTTGGCAACAAAAAAGTGTTGGTCTTAACAGGATTTTTAATCCCATTAGTTCCATTATTTTGGCTTTTTTCCACTAATTTTTACTATCTTATTGGAGTAGAAATATTTTCAGGAATTGTCTGGGCAGGATTTAATTTAACCACTGCAAATTACGTATTTGATTTAGTAGGATCACAGTATAGATTAATTTATACTGCATATTATAATGCTTTTACCACTTGTGCAGTATTTGCAGGAGCATTATTAGGAGCATTCTTGCATATTGTTGCTGGATGGATGCATATTCATGACATTATTTTCCTTTTTACATTATCATTCTTGCTTCGTCTTGCTGTCACATTCTTTTTTCTCAGGCAATTAAGAGAAATGCGAGAAGTAGAAGGATACAATTTCTTTTATGAATTAACTATCCATCCTGTTCAAGGTTTTGTACATGGTGCTGTTCAAAGTGTATCAGATGGATTTATTCATTTCAAACGAAAACATACATTAGATATTATTAAAGTGGAAAAATACATTGAAGAAGAATTAAAGGGGAAGAAGAAATAATTATTGAAGAAGGACATCAAGAGATGCAGAGTCTAAACTCCCTGTATTATTTGCTTGTGTAATAACCGGATAAACTACCTGAGTAATTGGGCCTAAACTAGTTTTATCAAAAATAGTCATTCTTCTTCTATACACTACACTAAACCCACTATTCTTTTGAATAGCATCAGCTAATGGAATTGCATGTTCAGTTGGATCAATTAAATAAGCCGAGATATATATTGTTACAGGTACTTGATTTTCAATTATTTCTGCTTTATATATTGTTATTGTTAAATCCATGTGTTATCCCTATTACAACCAGAACATTTTATCTATTTTTAAAGGCTTCTATTTAATAATTGAATTATCATTTTTTCAACAAACTTTATATTACACTAGTTTTTACAAAATATAATGAAAAGCGTAGAATCAAAAACAACAAATCGGATTCTCATCACTGCAGCTTTGCCATATGCAAATGGTTCTATTCATCTGGGCCATATGGTTGAATACATAGAAGCAGACATTTACACTCGTGCACTCAAACTATTTGGAAAAAATGCAATATTTGTTTGTGCAGATGATACGCATGGTGCACCTATTGAAATAAAAGCATCATCACTTAAATTAAAACCTGAACAATTAATCGCAAAATATTATGAAGAACATACAAAAGATTTTAGTGATTTTAACATTCATTTTGATAGTTATTATTCAACAAATTCTCCTGAAAACAAACAATTCAGCGATTATGTTTTCAACAAATTAAAAGACGCAAATACTATTTACAAAAAAAGTATTGAAGTAATTTACTGTGAGCACTGCAAAAGATTTTTGCCAGACCGTTATGTTAAAGGAACCTGTCCAAAATGCAAAGAACAAGATCAATATGGCGATGTCTGTGAAAAATGCAGTAATACTCATAAAACAACTGATTTAATTAACCCATTATGTTCCATCTGCGGAAAAGTCCCGGTAAAAAAAATATCTGAACATTATTTTTTCAAACTAAGCGCATATAAAGAAAAACTTAAACACTTTTTTCAAACAGCACAGCTACAGCCAGAAATAGTAAACAGTGTTAACAGTTTCTTAGAAGATTTACAAGACTGGTGCATCAGCAGAGATGGTCCTTATTTTGGATTTAAAATTCCTGGAGAAGAAAATAAATATTATTATGTCTGGCTTGATGCACCAATTGGATATATTGCATCAACAGCAAATTACTGCAAAATCTCTAAAGAATCAGTTGATGATTATTGGAAAAATTCAGAAACAAAAATTGTTCATTTCATTGGAAAAGATATTGTGTATTTTCATTTCTTGTTTTGGCCAGCAATGCTTATGACATCTGGATTTACATTACCCTCTCAAATTAATGTCCATGGGTTTTTAACAGTCAACAAAGAAAAAATGTCAAAGAGTAGAGGCACATTTATCACAGCACGACAGTATCTTGATATATTAAATCCTGAATATTTGCGATTTTATTATGCAGCCCATTTATCACAAACAGTATCAGATTTAGATCTTGATCTTGCAGAATTTAAAGAAAAAGTAAATAATGAACTAATTTCAAACATTGCAAATTTTTGTTATAGAGTGTTATCTTTTTCAACGTCTAATTGTAAAGGAGATGCGGGCCATTATCATGAAAAAGATGTCGCTGATGAAATTACAGAACTTCGCCAACTTTTTAAATCTATTCAAGAAAATTATGAAAAAATAAATTTTAAAAATACAGTTCACGATATTCTCACAGTCAGCAGTATTGGTAATAAATATTTCCAAAAACATGAACCCTGGAAATTAATAAAAGAAAATCCAAAAAAAGCAAAAGAAATTATTGCATTTTGCACAGATATAATAAAAAATTTGAGTATACTTATTGCACCAATCTTGCCTGTGTTCAGTGAAAAACTGCAACAGCAACTTAATGTTTCAAATATTGCATGGAAAGATTTAAACTTTAATAATGCATATAACATCAAAAATGTCACTCCTCTTTTAATGAAATTAGACAATGAACACGAAAAGTTAATTGTAACTTCCCAAAAAAAAGAATTTCCATTATTAATGAGAGTAGGTAAAATCATTTCTGCTGAAGATCATCCTAACGCGGAAAAATTATTTGTAGAAAAAGTTGATTTTGGCACTGAAATTCGAACAATAATATCGGGAATTAAACAATGGTACAAAAAAGAAGAACTTGTTGGCAAACAAGTTATTGCTATAGTTAATCTTAAACCTGCAAAATTACGTGGAGTTATGAGTGAAGGCATGCTTTTAACAGGAGAGCATGAAGATAAAGTTATTTTATTAGAAGCTCCCCACAGCAAACTAGGAGATATAGTTTATTTTGAAAAAAATGCAAACCATCCTGCACAAATAGAATATACTGATTTCACAAAAGTTCCATTAAATATTAAACAAAAAAATATAATGTGCGAAACTAAAGCACTAAAAACAGATACAGAAATAATAAGTATCAACATGCCTGATGGATCTAAAGTAAAATAGATTTATTTCGTAAAAGATACACTTTATCATTCTTTCGAACCTTTTGAGGAACAGAAAGAGTAACTTTTTCTCCTTTTATTGCAGAAGTCACAGATTGAGTTTCATTTTTCATCGACATTACTTCAACAGGAACAACACCCGTAGTTGGTCCTATAATCAAAAGAGATTCATTTAGATGAATTTCTTCAGCATCAATACGAATAAATGCAACTTTAATTTTAGGATAATAATTATCTACGATCCCACAATAAATTTTTTCTTGTGTTGCTTTTGAACCTTGAGCATTACTCCATTCATCGAATTTTTTTCCAAGATAATATCCTCCTTGCCAAAAACCGCGATTATAGACTTTTGCAAGTTCCTTAATCCATTGTTGTTTTTTCTCTTCTGTATATTTTTTTTCTGTAATACTGTCAATTGCTTGACGATAAACTTGAACAACAGTTGAAACATATTCTGGAGATCTCCCTCTGCCTTCAACTTTCAAAACACTAACACCGCTTGCAAGAATTTTGTCCAAAAAAGTAATTGTACACAAATCTTTAGGAGACATAACATATTGATTATCAATAGCAAGTTCAGCATCTGTTTGTTGATCTCGTACAGTATATGCTCGTCTGCATTGTTGATAACATGCCCCTTTGTTTGCAGAAGTATTATACAATGCAAGACTCATGTAACATTTTCCTGAAATTGAAACACATAATGCACCATGAACAAATATTTCTATTTGTACAAGATTTTTAGATGGCCCACAAATATGTTCTTTTTTTATCCAATTACAAATATCTTTAATTTGATCTAAAGACAATTCTCGTGCAAGAACAATAACATCTGCATATTGTGCATAAAAACGAACAGCTTCTTTGTTTGATACATTTGCCTGTGTTGAGATATGAACAGGAATTTTATACTCTTTGCAACATTGAATAACAGCCATATCACAAGCAATAATTGCGTTAATACCTACTTTTTTTGCAGTAATTATAATTTTTTTTATTTTTTCTAATTCAGTATTATACACAATAATATTCAATGTCAAACAAGAAATAACACGATTTTTTTTACAAATCTCTGCTATTTTTGCCAAATCTCTTTCAGCAAAATTTGCAGAGCGAGAACGCATATTCAAATCCCCAACTCCAAAATAAATTGCATCTGCACCTGCAGCTATTGCTGCATGCAATGCTTCAAAAGACCCTGCTGGTGCAAGAAGGCGTATAGTCATAGAAAAGAAGAAAAAAAGAGGGGTATTTATAAGTTATCTTCCGTAAACCTTATATATACTATTCTCTTGAAAAAAGCTAATGAAAAGGGGAAAATCAGATTATATTATGTCAAGTGCTATTTTTATGATATTTTTAGTGCTGACAATTCCATTTATTTCTTCACAAGCATATGCCATTTCCATTACAAAAATAACCGTTGCAGGAAGTGATGGCATTGAAGATGTTATGAGTTCAGAAAATGATTATTTTACTGCAACTGTTCAAACCAGTGAAGAAGTTGATCCTGACCAAGTACAAATAAGTTATACAAAAGATGAAGCATTTGATGAATGTTCTGGAACAACGTGTACATATACCAGCAGTAAAGCAGACAGGTCTGGCCAAGAAATGGCGTATATAATCCAACTCATTAATCAAAGCATAATTGTGGATGAAATTGACGGAACAATACTTATTGACGAAAATGAACCTGAAATTACAAATTATGAATTAGAAAAAACAGGAGAAGACGTTACTCTTTCTTATGAAGTAGAAGACACTGCATGTGACGATTGCACAGGATGTTCTGGAATAGATTATCTTAGTGTTTTAGTCGATGAAGTAGAAACTCAACAGATCAATATCCCTTCAGAATGTTCTGTTGATGACACACTTGAAACAAGCATATCTGAATTAAATTTAGGTGATGGAGATCATGAAGTATGTATGATTGCATATGACAATATTGGCTTTGAAAGTGAAGAATCTTGTGTAGCTATTTCTGTTGATACAGAATCACCTCATTTTGAAACAAATAGCCTACAAGTTCTTGATACATATTCAAATATCCCCATTAAATATGTCAGCAACAGTGCTATTCTTGTAAATGTAAAAATTAATGTCACAGACAACAACTTAAATAGTGCCGCAGTCACAGCTGACTTATCTGGATTAAACTCTGTAATTGGAACCTATGACAATATTACAGGAATCTGTGAACAAAATTATGATGAAGAAGGATTGTAT
>JBAZCJ010000064.1:0-7850 GCA_041671005.1 Candidatus Woesearchaeota archaeon
AAATACAAAAAACAAATTAAAAAAAGTGGTGACGGTGATGGGCTTTGAACCCACGACATCCACGTTATGAGCGTGGCACTCTACCAGGCTGAGTTACACCGTCAATAGTTACGGTTATTGGACCTAAGGTGCGACATTCGCTGCGCTCAGTCCCACTAACAACGACGATATTCTAACACAAAATAACAACCTTTTTTAATGTTTTCCATTAAAAGATAACACATGCTGACAAAACTGCAAAATACTGTTCTTCAATGGTATGAAAGTAACGGCAGAACATTGCCTTGGAGAAACACACAAAATCCATATCATATTCTTGTTTCTGAAATTATGCTCCAACAAACACAAGTTGATAGAGTAATTCCTAAATATGAAGCATTTTTACATTTATTCCCAACAATTGAAGCATTGGCAAGAGCACCAACATCAGAAGTATTGCGAGCATGGTCTGGATTAGGGTACAACAGACGAGCATTATATCTCCAAAAATGTGCACAAGAATTAACGCATGAAATGAACTTTCCACAATCAGAAGACGAATTAAAAAAACTACCAGGGATTGGAAAATATACTGCCGCAGCTATCCTCAGTTTTGCCTACAATAAAGATATTCCAGTGATAGACATTAATATTCATTTATTATACAAAAGAATATTCTACGGATCAAAATCACATATTGAAAATTTAGCAAAAAAACATCTACCACAAGGAAAATCACGAGTATGGCATAATGCATTAATGGATATTGGAGCATTATTTTGCAGTTCAAAATCTCCCCGATGCAATGATTGTCCATTAACTGTACTCTGCAAAACAGCAGGAAAGAAACTAAAGATTGAAGCAACAAGAATAAAAAAGAATGTGATTCCATTTGCGCAATCTGATAGAATAGTCAGAGGAAATATACTCAAACTATTAATGAAAAAGAATTATAATATAACAACATTACATAAAAAAATTACAGAAATGAAAATAAAAAGAAACAAAAAGAAATTTAATGAAATTCTCACCCAATTACAAAAAGACAAATTAATAAAAAAGAAAGGAAAAATAATCACCCTTCCATGAATTCTTAAACTATTTACGTGATTCTTGGCAAAGCTTAAATATCAATAAGATACAAAAATATCATGCACGCACTTTTAGTTGAAAATGTTTCTAAACAATTTGATAAGTTTACAGCAGTAAACAACGTTTCATTTCATATCGATCAAGGAGAAATTTTTGGTCTTCTTGGCCCAAATGGAGCAGGAAAAACAACTCTCATCAGCATGATTGCAGATTTATTAACAAAAGATTCAGGAAAAATAGAAATATTTGGATTAAAAAAAGCACAACATTTAATGAACGTATTGCCTGGGTTTACTCATGTTAATAACCCTTTGACTATTGATGAATTTTTAAAAGAATATAGTTTATTATACAGTGTCAAAAATTGGAAAAAAGAACGAGAATATGTGTTAAACCTTCTTGAAATTGAAGAACAGAGAAATGAAAAAATGATGGATCTTTCTTCAGGGTATAAACAGCGAGTATTGCTTGCAAAAGCACTGCTTACAAAACCAAAACTGCTTCTTATGGATGAACCAACAGTAGGATTGGATATTGAAATTGCAATCAAAATTAGAGGGATTATCAAAGAATTGAAGAAAAAAGGATACACTATTTTGTTAACAACACATAATATGCTTGAAGTGGAAGAGTTGTGTGACAGGATTGCATTAATTAATCAAGGAAAAATTGTTGCAGAAGGGACTGTCAAAGAAGTCAAAAAAAAAATTGTTGAACAAAATAGCATTTTAATAGAATGTGAAAATCCAACAAAAATTGTTTCATTATTCAAAAAAGAATCATATGTTATTAATACAAAACTCCTAAAAACAGGATGTATTATTTATGTTCGACAAAATAGAAAAATAAAGACTATTATGAAAAAGTTATCAGAACAAGAGGAAAAAGTGTATTCTATAGAAATTATGGAACCAACCTTGGAAGAAGCGTTTATCAAACTTACTTCCCGGAGAAAAAAATGAGATTCTCACGAATATATGCAGTTACTTATAGGAATATTGTGAACAGTCAGAAAAACTTTTTTAGACTTTTTGATATTACACTTTGGCCAATGGTATTATTTCTTTCATTAACACTTTTTGTTCAATATATCCAAGCAGATTCTACTGTATTAGGCGCAGTTATCCTAGGGGTCATGGGTTGGAGAATTGTATATCACATGCAAATAGAGCTTTGCCAATCATATATGGATAACTGGTGGTCAGGCATGTTAGGACATTTCTTAATTTCACCAATTACAACAATTGAGTTTATTATTGGAAATTTAGTTGTTGCCACAGCAAAAATGATTTTAGTTTCAGGAATTTATCTTATTCTTGCAAAAGTATTGTTTAATTATAGTTTTAACAATTGGAATTTAATTTTGCTTGGGTCTGGAATTCTCATTATATTTGGAATACTGATTGGTTTAATTACATTAGGGATTTGTATGATTTATCGGGACAATGCATTTGCAGTTGCGTATTTAATTCCCGATCTTATTGTTTTATTTTCAGGAGTGTATTATCCCATTTCTATATTTCCATGGTTTATTCAAAAAGTAATGATATTCTTCCCAACCTATTATGGATTTGAAATATTAAAAGCTGCAGTAGGACAAGGAACAGTAAATCTTCCTTATGCTATTGCAACAACTATCTTATGGATAATATTGAGTATCAGCTTTTTCATATTCTGCAAGAGATATGCAAAGAAAAAAGGATTATTTGCAAAATTAAACTAACATATTCATCAAATTCTGACGGTAATTTTATATATGAAATTCTATTAGTTCAACAAGGAACATCAAAGAGTTATTAATCTAATGAAAAATGCAATAATAACCTGTACAGACAATAATTTTGTAGAATTTGTTAGTGAGCATTGGCTGAAATCTTTGAAAGAGAATGTAGATCTTACTAATATTGATATAATAATTCTCAGTTACAATCTTTCTAAAAATAATATCTTAAAACTTGAAAAACATGCAAAAGTAATTCCATGCATCAATAATGGCCATATAGCTGTAATCCGGTATAGAGATCTTGCAACATTTCTTAAAAACAATATTTATGACCAAATTATGTTTGTTGATGGAGGAGATATTCTTTTTCAAGAAAACATTAGTGAGATCTTTCAAGAGAATAAGCAAAGTTATCGAGCAGTTTGTGAAGATTTAGAACCTCCATTTACAATGTATGTAAATAAATGGTTTAACAAAGAAGATGCTAATAAAATAAAACATTTTCTGAAAGGAAAAAAGATGATTAATGGAGGCATGCTCGTTGCATCACACGAAATGTTCCGCAACCTTTGTCAAAAATGCAATTCTATGATAAAAGAAAAGTGTTTTGGGCCAGATCAACTTGCTGTAAATTATATAATACACAATAGTAATTTTAAGGAACTTCCTGCAAAATACAATTTTGTCTTAACAACAGCAAAACATCCATTCAAAATTAAAAAAGGAAAATTTTACCTGCATGAAAACGAATTAATCCCAATAGTACATAATGCGGGGGGTAAATCATTCTTTAGACCTGTAAAAAATTTTGGGTATGGAGAAAAATGTAACAAGTTTAGGCCAATAAGATATTATGTTCTTAGAATAACATACAAAAGTATAACTGAATTAAGAGAAATGTATAAAAGAATTAACTATTTTTTCAAAGTATAATTCTTTAAAAGAACACATTATTTTTCATCCTATTATCTTATTTCATTTCTGTTTCGTTTTGAGAAGAGTATAAATTGTTTCCCATAAATCTATAATATGAGTTATCTTATGTTTCTGTATTTCTTTTAATGTATTTTTACTCATATACGTATATAACTTTTTATCATTTAATAAATTTAAAACTTTTTGTGCAAAAGCTTTTTTATCCCCCTCTTTCACTAAATATCCATTATAATTATTTTTAATTAAATCTTTAGTTCCTCGAGCATTAACCCCAACACAAACTAATCCATTTGCCTGAGCTTCTAAAGTAGTTATCCCTTGAGTTTCAGTCGTTGAAGCAGTCACAAACACATCACATGCTTTAAAAATTCCCGATTTAACAAGAGAATTATGATCTATTTTTCCAGTTAAAATAATATTTTTTGAAAGATTTAATGTTAATATATCTTTTTTCAGTTGCTCCATTTGTGGTCCATCACCGACAATAACCAAAACAACTGTTGGATCTTTTTTAATAATAAATTGAAAACATTGAAGAAGATAATTAATATTTTTCTCATACGCTATTCTTCCAATAAATAATAAGAGCGGACCATGAGGATTAAACTCTTTTTTTACATTTTTCCAATTTGAATTATTAAACACAGAAGGATCAATTCCATTTGAAACAACAATAATTGGTTTTTTGAACCCATGATTAAGTAATTCTTGTTTTGCACTTTCAGATGGACATGTAATACAATCACATTGATTATAATACTTTTTAGCATATTCCCAAGTAAATTTTTGAACAAAAGGAGGAGAAAATCCAACGTGTTTAATATAATTAGGATCTGTAAAAAATGTGTGAAATGTTCCTACAACAGGTTTTTTTAAGAATCGAGCAGTCAACAATGCCTGAACACCAAGAGTAATGGGAGTTTGAAACTGAATCACATCAATATTTTCTTTTTTTAAATATTTAATAATTTCAATACTCAGAGGAGAAGTAAATTTATAGCCTTTATAAAAAAATGCTGGAATTGCATACACACGTTTTACTTTAATATGAGGGTAAGAAAATTCTTTGATATTACTGTATTCTGGAGCAATAATATGAACCGTATGTCCTCTATCTGCTAATCCTTTAGCAAGATTAAGAGTTGCTATAACAACTCCATCAACAAGAGGAATAAAGCAATCTGTAAAAATAGCTATGTTCATATTTCTCTTAAATAACAGCACATATATATCTGTTATGAATTAAAATTGAATTAAACAGTAAACAAAGAAACAATTCAAAATACGTGTTTTCTTATTTTTGGAAATAACAAAGGAATTAATGTTAAAAGCAAAAATAATACAGATGCAATAATCAATTGAATAATATTAATTGATTGTAATTCTTTAAACATGTAAATAGTAAGAATCATTCCAGGAGTAGCCCCGATAACTGTCGCAAAGAAATATTGTTTAAATTTTACTTTAGAAACCCCTGAAAGGAAATTAACAAACTCAAAAGGAATAATAAAAATTAATCGAGAAATAAGAATAGTATAAAATCCATGATTTTCCAGTTTTTGATCAAATGATTGTAAATACTTATTTTTGCTAATAAAAGTTTCTTCAACATATTTTTTGCCAAGCCATCGTGAAATAAAAAACGCAAAAGATGCACCAATAAACATGTTTATACAAATAATAAATGACGCAATTGTAACATTAAATAACATACTTGCTAATACTACAGGTACCAAAATAGGCAATCCAAGACTTACAAACAGAATTGTCAAAATAGACAATGCAATCCATGTACTATTACCATAAGTAAGCAAAAAATCTATCAATCCTTGTAAACTCATCCCATTTATTACATATAAGACAGATGAAACTATTGATATTACAACAAGAACCAACAACACAATAAACTTGACCGTTGAAATGATATGCTTTTTTTCCATACGATTAAATTAAGTTAGGGGTATAAATAATTAGCTATAACATACTAATAGTCCCCCGATTAAAAATGAAAATACAAAACAAAAACGAATAAAGGTCACACAAATTTTATAAACAACTCTTTTTGACATCTTACTATTGCCAACGTGGGACAATTGGCAATCCGCCTAAGGGAATACTTCCCCTAGCACCCCATGTGCGCTTCGCTAACGCTCAGCAGCACAAACAACATGTCCTAAATAATATTTGCCAACGTGGGACAATCTGGTACTCCGCAAGACTGGAAATCTTGTTTCCGCAAGGATTTCCCGGTTCAAATCCGGGCGTTGGCGTCATTCTTCATCTACCAAAAAAACTCCTAAGTTAAATTTAATTTTTCTAACAAAGACATATAAATACAAAAAGTAGTAACAAAAAGTGCGAACCTTAGTACGAAATATAATCCCAACGTACAAAGGT
The DNA here is from genome assembly GCA_041671005.1 of Candidatus Woesearchaeota archaeon. Taxonomy (GTDB): domain Archaea; phylum Nanobdellota; class Nanobdellia; order Woesearchaeales; family DSVV01; genus JACRPI01. The sequence continues at coordinate 6,128 of JBAZCJ010000064.1, forward strand.
TTAAATAGATGTTTTCTCAAAAAATAACAGTTTGGGTGTGGTTTTACGAGTATTAGTACTAATTGTACTAGTAAAAACCATAATAAAAGGGGTGTGGGGTATAACAAGTAAAGGGGAGAGGATTAAAAATAAAATCCTCAAATGTATTGAGCAAGAGAATGCTCCTCTTTCTACCAGACAAATTGCTATTAAAATAAAATATTCTTGGCACACACTTCAACAACGCTGTTTAGAGTTAGAAGTAAAAGGAAAAATTCAGCATATAAAAATTGCAGGGTCTCATTTATGGAGTAAAAAACAAACAAACGAATTAAACAAAAACATTGACATAAACAGTCAATTAAATGCACTTCTTAATAATGAATTGAACACTGTTCTTGAAAAACAAATCCAACACCTTACTGAAGAACTCCAAAAGAGAACTGATTCTACCCAACCAAACAAAAAAACCAGCAAAGAACAAATCAAACAAATCATGGAGGAAAATCCATGAAAAAGAGTGAAATTAAAACAATAGCAATATTGATTTTAATAATTTTTACACTCTTTACAATAGGAGTTTCTGCGTTTAATGAAACAATTTCAATACAAATCGGAACAGAACCTAAAAATACTCAATCCCTTGAAATAAATTATACACCTATTGAAAATAATTTTTTAGAACCCGCAGAACCACTATTTTCTGAATCCCCAGAACTCAAAGAATCTACAGAAAAAACTGACAAAAATGCAGAAACAAGTATTACAACAGCAGACATACGTGATGCTGAAGGAGAATTTATAGATAATACAATAATTACTGATTCAGTTCCAGACTCAACTGACGAAACTATTGAGATTACATTTACAGATTCAGAAACAGAGATTGAATCTATTGTGTTCACAGATTTAGATTCTATAAATACAACCAGTGCAGTAGAAACATTAAATGAGTTACAAGTAGATAGTGCACCAATTCCTGAAAACGTTCCTGTAGATAACAGTTCATGGACAAATGTATATGCAATAGATCCAAGTCAATTAAATTTCACAGAAGCAATAGTCACAGTAAATGCAACAGGAACTTCATTGTACAAATGCAAAGAATGGAACTTCAATGAACAAACCTGTGAAGGAACTTGGATATTATTCCAAGACAATCTCACTCCTGGAGAATTATATACCTTTGAATTAACACCTAATGACCCAGGATTTGGAGAAATCATTGCAATAGATGCATTACATTTAGATAAAGATTACAATTATATTTCAAATATTTACCCTCTTATCAAAACATCTGATGGAACCTGGACTGAACCTATCTATCAAAATGAATTTGTTAGAGTCAGATTTGCAGAAAACTTAACAGATGGCAGAATGATTGATGTATATGCTTCCAGTAATATGACATATGCATACTTTGAAGTGTATGAAGCAGGAACAACGCATATTGTTGGAAGATCTGGAATTTTTGCAGGAACAGAACTACAATACATAATTGTTTCAAATCTCACACAACCAACTGACATGTTTGATTTCAAAATTGTGAAATATATTCATGACCCAACAGACGATTCAACTGATGTTGATCCTTTGGTTAATTCATTTATCACATTTGATTATGTTCATGATGATGTAATTAATGCAACACATGCAGATGGCATTGCAGTATATGCAGAATCAGGTGTTCAAACACCACGATATAGAACCTGGAACAGCACTAATAACAATTTCAGCATAGAAC
>JBAZCJ010000065.1:0-7833 GCA_041671005.1 Candidatus Woesearchaeota archaeon
TTGTTACAATTAGAAAGAACATTAATTTACAGTGCAGAACGAGAAAAATGCATTCTCCAAATTGGCAGAACACATGGCCAGCATGCAGTACCAATAACATTTGGTTTTGCGCTTTCTGAATATGTTGCACGGTTAGGAGAACGAATTCATGAAATCACCGCAAAAGCAGTGATGTTGCGTGGAGAACTTAGTGGTGCTGTTGGAGCGTATAATGCACCTTCACTTGTAGTTAAAGATCCTATTGCATTTGAAAAACGTGTGCTTGAAAAACTAGGATTAAGACCAGCAACGCATTCTACACAAGTAGTTGTTCCAGAATTTATGGCAGATTATATTCATAGTTTAATTTCAACATTTGGTGTGCTTGCAAATCTTGCAGATGATATGCGTCATTTACAACGAACTGAAATTGGAGAAGTAGGAGAGGCATTTAGTTCAGATCAAGTGGGCAGTTCAACAATGCCTCAGAAAAAGAATCCAATTAATTTTGAAAATGTTAAAAGTTTTTATAAAACAATGATGCCGAGAATGATAACTCTATATCTTGATCAAGTAAGTGAACATCAGCGGGATTTAACTAATTCTGCCAGCAGCAGATTTACTGTCGAGATAGTTGCAGGATTTTATATTGCAGTTGACCGTATGACAAAAACAATGCAGAAACTTGCTGTTGATACTGATATGATGCAGAAAAATTTTGCAATGAGTAAAGATTTTATTATTGCAGAACCGCTTTATGTGCTTTTAGCAGTGCATGGTATCTCAGAAGCGCATGAAAAAGTGCGCCAGATGACAATGAAAGCATTTGCAGAAAAAAAATCATTGTTAGATATTGCAAAACAAGATGTAATTGTTTCTGCAATATTTATGACATTCACAGATGAACAAAAAAATATATTAGAACATCCAGAAAAGTATATTGGAAAATCTGTTGAAAAAACAGAAGAAGTCTGTGCATATTGGAGAAAAGAACTGGGGTTGAAATAATGAACTGGAAACAACTATTTACTGTAAAAAAAATGATATTTTTATTACTCTTTATTGCCGGGTCGCTTATTGCAGCACGAATTAATTTTTCAACATTAGTAGGTTCAACAAATCAAACATTGACTCTGTTTCAGTTTTTTGGTCCAATTGCAGGTGCATTTTTAGGGGGTATTTTTGGGATTGTAACTGTCTTTACATCACAAATTCTCAATAACTTTTTACTTGGCAAAGAATGGACTTTGATTACAGTATTACGTTTGCTTCCTATGATTTTTGCAGTATTTTATTTTGCATATTTTCATAATAAAAGCAAATATAAAACCGCAGTTATGATTATTGTACCAATTCTTGCAATTATTTTGTTTAATCTTAATGAGGCAGGCAGGGGTGCATGGTATTATTCATTATTTTGGCTTATACCTATCTTTGCAGTAGTTGGAGAAAAACTTCCAGGAAAATTATTTTTCAGAAGTTTTGGTGCAACATTTACAGCTCACGCAATTGGAACAATTGTATGGGTGTATACAGTACCAATGACCGTAGAGCAATGGACAGCATTAGTTCCTGTTACAGCATATGAACGATTTGCATTTAGTATTGGAATTGCTGTATCATTTGTTGTTGTTAATACGTTATTAGACGTAGTCTGTGACAAATTAGAAATTCAATCAGAAACCCTTAAGGTTGAACCTGGATATATCTTGTCAAAGAGGATGTTTAGTTTCTAAATCAAATTTTTAAATGATTTTTCATTTCTTTGTTTTATGACAGATATGGTTGTTAATTATTGGGGAGTAAGAGGAAGTATTCCAACTCCATTAACTGCAGAAGAATTATTAAGAAACCAACTAGAACTTATTGAGCGGTTAAGAAAAGATGGTATTCCAGAACCTGCATATGTGCAACAATATTTAGATACAATCTCTTCTGAAATAACACGTACTTTTGGGGGAGATACTCCTTGTATAGAAATCCAAATTCCAGATTCTCCTTTAATTATTATTGACGCAGGGACTGGCATTCGTAGATTAGGATTAGACATTAAAGATATACGAGGGAATAGATATAATCCAATGTCAAATATAGGTAATACTGAAGTCCATATATTGCTTACTCATTTTCATTGGGATCATGTACAAGGATTCCCATTTTTTAACCCTGCATATGATTCAAATACCATACTTCATGTCCATGGAAGAAGAGTCCAAGGAGAATCTATTGAATCAATTTTAAATAAACAACAACAAGCCCCATTATTTCCTGTCCCTTTATCTAAAATGACCTCTTCTAGATCATTTCATTCTCATGATTTACCAATAATTCCTTTTGGTATTGGCAATGCTCACGTTGAATATCGTTTCTTAGAACATCCACAAGAAGTTCTTGCATATGCAATATCATATAATGGTAAAAAAATGGTTTGTGCAACAGATACAGAACATAAAAATGTCCCTGATCCTCGATTTGTAAGCCTTGCAAAAAATGCAGATATACTGATATATGACAGTCAATATACTCCTGAAGATTATCCCTTAAAAAAAGGATGGGGGCATAGTACATATGAAGAAGGGATTAAAATAGCACTTGCAGCAAATACAAAATGTTTAGTTCTTTTTCATTTAGAACCAACCTATGATGATCGAAAACTTGCACAAATGGAAAGAGATGCACAAGAATATGCAAGACAACAATTAAAGCTCCCAGAAAATATAGGAAAAGAACTTCAAGTAGTTGTTGCATACCAAGGAATGGTACAAAAAATATAACTTAAATTTTATTTAAATTACTTTTTCAATTGCTTTAATCGCAACCTCAATCTGTTTGTTGTCTGGTTCTTGTGTTGTCAATTTTTGTATAAGCATTCCAGGATAATTAACTGCATTAAGAACAACATTGTCTTTATACTTCCCAGCAAGTTTTAGAATTTCATAACTAATTGCGGCTATAGGAAGTAAAAATAAAATTCGTGTAAAAAATAAAATAATTTTTTGTACAAAAAAAGGTAATAACGAAAATGAAGAAAAAAGCATTGCCAATGGGCTAATCAATGATAAAACAAAGATGCCAACAATCATAACCAATAAAATAAAACTTGTTCCGCAGCGTGGATGAATAGTTGAAAATTTTTTTACATTTTGAATTGTAATTTTTTTACCAGCTTCATAACAATTTACTGTTTTATGTTCAGCTCCATGATACTGAAATACTCGTCGTACATCTTTTACTTGTCCAATAATCGCAACATATGCGACAAATAGGATCATTTTAATAATACTATCAATAAGATTGAATAATACTGGTTCTGTTGTTTCATTAAACCCCATAAAATATGTCACAATGTATGGAACAAGAACAAACATCCCAATTCCAATAACGAAAGAAAGGGAAATAATCCCTGCAATCCCCCATGAATCAAGTTTTTCATCTTCATTTAATGCAATATTTGAAGAATATGTAAGTGTTTTTATTCCAATAACAAGCATTTGAAAGAATGCAACAATACCTCTAATGAACGGCCATGTAAGAATCCCTGTAAATAACTTAATTTTTTCTTTTTTGACAATAATCTTTCCTTTTTCATTTCTAACAGCTACTGCAAGAATATTTTTATTCCGCATCATGACTCCTTCAATCACTGCCTGACCACCAATAGATTCTGCCATAAAACTTTATTTTCTCTCGTTAATATATAAAAGTATTGAAAAAGAAAATGGATAAAATAGTCTACTTTAAAGTATAAAATGCTCCTTTTTGAAGTTGAGGTTGGATTGCTCCAGGAGGGTTTATTTCTTTATATCGTTCTGTACCTAGTTCTGTTTGGATTCTCTCTCTCATTTGTTTAAATCCTATTTTTTCTGCTAACTCCCCGGTTGTATCGCGTTGATATAAATGTGAAATGAAAATTGCCTGAATTACTCCCTGAAATTCTATGATTATTGCATAATCATGGACTAAAACACCCTTGTCATTTCCCAAATAAATCATATGTGTGGAGCCCGCATTATTAAATAACAACTCCTCTAAATTGTTTGTGCAATAAGGAGTTAATTCTTGTGTTGCTACTATTTTTCCTTTATCACCTGGAATTATATATTTTCGAGTATGCTCTTTAGACTCATTGAGTTTAGATATTTGAAGTAAATCCTTAATTTCATCATAAAAATAATGAGCAGGGTAAGAAATAGTTGTGATGGACCTTTTTGGACGTTCTGTATGAGTTTCCTGCTTCCTCGCTTCTTCATACACTAATATTTCACTGTGTGTGATTTGATATTGACGAGAAACAATTGGTGTAGCTGGAAGTCCTCTTACTAATCTTATTACTAATTCCCATAATCCCATCCATAATAGAAATATTATTTTTTTTTATAAATGTTTTGACTAACATGGACCCCTTGCCCTCAGCATTAAGTAAAACCTATTAATAAAAAAAAGTCTGTCGCGAAGGGTTGTCCGCCAAGTTTACAAGCGTGACTATATAATAAAACCAAATGATTTTCTATAGTAGTCGCACGAAGTGCGAGAATCTCATTAAATTCTATTTCTATAAGAAATGTTGAGAATACAAATTTATCTGTTTATACAACTGTTTTTTCTCTCTTTCTGATAAAAAAGAAGAGGTGATTGAATTCTTTGCAAGAATAATTATGTCTTGTTTTGACAAGTGAAGTGCTTGTGCAATTGCATAATAGTTTTCATTAATATACCCTCCAAAATATGCAGGATCATCAGAGTTAATTGACACAAGTAAACCTTTTTTCATCATTTTTTTTAATGGATGATTTTTAAGATATGGAACCACATTTAATTTAAGATTAGATAAAGGACAAATAGTTAAAGGAATTTTTTGATGAATTAAATTTTGAGTTATATTTTTATTGTCAAGACAATGATTTCCATGATCAATGCGAGATACATGTAAAAGTTCAAGTGCTTGTTTTACATATGCTGCACTTCCTTCTTCACCAGCATGTGCAACTGTTAAAAATCCTGTTTGTCTTGCTTTTTTAAAAACCTGTTGAAATTGTGAAGGAGGATGACCTTTTTCTGATGAATCTAATCCAACTGCAGTAATCCATTTTTTGTAAGGAAGTGCTTGTTGGAGAGTTTCTTCAGCTTTTTGTTGAGAAAGATGACGTAAAAAACACATGATTAATTTCGTGGATATTCCTATTTTTTTCCCTGTAACCAATGCTTTATGGATTCCATTAATAACTACAGAAAATGGAATTCCTCTTTCAGTATGTGTTTGGGGGTCAAAAAATATTTCTGCATGTACAATATTCTGGGATTGTGCTTTTTTTAAATATGTAATAGTAAGATCATAAAAATCTTTTTCTGTTGTCAGAACACGTGCACTGTTATAATAAACATCAAGAAAATCTTGAAGATTACTGAACTGATATGCTTTTTTTACTTGAGATATCGACGAATATTTTGTTTTAATTTTATTTCTTTTTGCAATTGCAAACATAAGTTTAGGTTCAAATGTTCCTTCAATATGGACGTGAAGTTCTGCTTTTGGAATATTATTAATGAATGTGTGCAAATCCATACAGATTATTTTAAAAAAAGAAGTATATAAAAGTTAGTATCAACAATGTTGTTTTAATTCTCCGCTAGATTTATATACCAGAATACTGAGAAAATACATATGGCTACTATGAACAAGAAAGCAGTCTCGCCGTTAATTGCAACAGTTCTCTTAATTGCATTTGCAGTATCACTCGGTGCAGTCTTATTAACATACATGACATCTCTTGGAGAATGCGGATCAATGTCAATAGAAATTGCTTCATCAGAAGGGAATCCGCAAATATGTTATAACAGTAACAGCAATAAATTAGAGTTTACCATAGAAAATAGCGGTAGACAAGATGTTGAATATCTTAAACTGTCGTTAACAGGTGCGTTAAATGTTGATAATGTTGATGTTAGTAGAGCAATTCCTCGTTCTGAAACAGAAAAAATATCTGTAGATTACAAAATGCAATCCCTTGGTAAATTACAAAAAGTAAAAATGATTCCAGTTGTTCTAGAAAATACAGAGGAAATAATTTGTCCATCAGAAAAGGGTTTAACTATTGAAGGAATACCTGAGTGTTGATTAAAAACACAAAATACCCATTTTCACTACTTTCCAATAGAAAAACCACAAAATATATAAATAACCTCCTTCATAAGACACTAAGGTATATAAATAGAGTTTAGGGGGAATAAGTACGTTGTATAGACAACATACTGGGTGGAACAATGATGAGAGTTACAACAAAAAAAGCTAGTGAAATCATTGGAGAAGCAGTAGGAACAGATTCACTGCCTTTAGTCAATTTTCTTAAGGGGAAAAAAAATATTTCTGAGTTTGTTATTGCAGAAAAAACAAAGACAGAAATTCATATTGTCAGAAATATACTTTACAGGCTTCATAATGCGAATCTTGTAGAATATAAGCGTAAAAAGGATTCTAAAAAAGGATATTATATCAGTTATTGGACATATAATCAAAAAGCATTGAAAGAAGTTTCAAAGCGTATGTGCGTTACTAAATTGCATAAACTCCAAGAACGCCTTGAAAAAGAAGAAAAAAATGCAGGATGTTTCTTTTTATGCTCAAATGCATGTGTTCGTTTAGACTTTGAACAAGGTACAGTCAATGAATTTAAGTGCCCTGAATGCGGTTCATTATTAGCTCAGCAAGACAATACACGTACAATAGAATTCTTAAAAGAACAAATTAAAGAATTGTCTGCAAAAGTATAATTTTTTTTATTAATTATTTTTTATATACACGCGTAATTTTATTTCATATTCATTACATTTTTAAGTTAACAATGTATTCTTCATATTCTTATGATACCTAAAAATAGACGTTTTGATTCCAAACTTACACGTATTCTTCAGGGAATGCCAATACTTCATTGGAACAGTAGAATGGACAGAATTACCATTGAAACAGGTTCACACTGTGTTCTTTTAGATGCATATGGCCGAGAAATTCGAAGAGAAAATTCTGATTTAACCCAATTAGATAGAGACAGTCTTCGTACTACTCTTCTCAGTTATGTTATGAAAGACGATGTTCTTTTTGCATTATATTATCATAACACTGATTTACCTCAAACTCCAGATGGAAAAGTGGATCTTACTCAAACAATTGCTGAAACATTATCCGGAGCTAAACCTGTACATTTATCTGCAGTTCCCCGTAGTGAATTAAGCCCAGAAGCATTAGATGCTCACCGACTTGAAGGAAATTACTCTCTTTTAGCAGGAATAAATAATGGGTATAGGAGAGTTTCAGTATTTGATCCTGTTGATGGCACTCTTTCGCTAAATACTATTAATCCAGAAAATCAACTTGTTCCTGTAAATACTGAATCCCTTTCTCATTGGATTAGCGGAATTTCAAAAAGAGGATATACATTTCATGGAATCTTTGACGTGTATCATCCTTATGTTATTCAAGGTAATTCATGGCTTTTACATTTTAGACCTGATCCTAAATCAGATTCTAACCTAAATTCTAACCCTAGTTTAAAAGAACCATCTATGCTCTTTGAATTTCATTCAGAAGGCCAAACTAGCACTCATTATATCCCTGATGCTCAAAGAATATCATGTGTAGGTCCACGTAAAATTATTACTGGAACAAAAGATATAGATGCACAGTGGCATCTTTCTATGTATACTTTACCTTACAAACAGTTGAGAGAAAAAGCTTAAATAGTAGTTTATATCAAAATCTTCTTAAGAGGTGTGGTTTTTTGAGTCTTGATCATCTGGTAACTATTCATACAAATAAAAAAGAGAAAGCAAAACATTATTCTCGTCAATTAACATACGTTT
>JBAZCJ010000066.1:0-7781 GCA_041671005.1 Candidatus Woesearchaeota archaeon
TCCAAATCCTTTGAACACGCACGAGAATATTTACTATGGATATGCAAATCTGCAATGAAGTTCATAAAAAAAAGACAATAATTCCTTGTTTAAATGAGTTGTTGTTTATGCTGCAAGCTTTCTCTTTTGAGCATATAATCCTTCTAATCTTTCTTTCAATCTTCTAATTAAAACATCTTTATCTTGTACTGCAACTTCTAAATCTATCTTTTTAGTTTGTATAGGAGTTGTATTTGCCTTAACATTAGACTTTCTAATTACCATTTCTAATCGATTTATTTCACGCTTTGACTCTTGAATTTCTTGTTCAAGTCGACTTATTTCTTGCTGCGTTATTACAATGTTTTCGTCTAAATCTTGTCTTTTTTCTTCTGGGGACTTTATTCCAAATAAGCTTAATAAATTGATATTAATCACCTGTTATTACGTTAATATATTATTACAACAATAATTTTCTCTTTTTTAATGTTACGGTTTTCAGATAGAGTCAGGTTATGATTAATTTTGAAATTCTATTTCTTTGCTTGCTTCCAAATAGTTTCAAAGAATTTTTTAAAAGAATTAACTGCTTCTTGGCTCTTTACACAAATAGCAATTGGTTTTTCTAACAACATAAGAAATAAAACATGCTGTTTGTAAACATACAATTCAGTAAATGTATTATGATGTAAAAAGCGAATTTGGTGCTGCTTATGATTAATGTAATATGCATATCGCTGTTTTCGTTTTCTCATATCTTCATTAAATATTATTCTTATTTTATAGCCTTTTTTTTCAACTCTTTCTTGATGCTTCTGAAAAAATAAATCTCCCTGCAATGCATTTTTCCCAACACTTGCACCAAACACAAGACTTTCATTTTTAGAAGACATAGAATTTTCAAGCATTAAAAATGCAGTTTGCAATCCTTCCCACCCTTGAAACACTTCTATGTTTACTGCTTCATGGGTATTTTTGTGTTTTATCATTAACATTGGAAGAAGCTGATCTACTAATTGTTTTTCTTTTTCAATCTCCTCTGCTTTTTTATTGAGAAAATCACTTAATCTATGAGGATCTGCAGCACTAAAATGAATTATGCCTTGTTTTTTTACTGATGCAATGATTCCTTTTTCCAAGAGGCGATTACATACATCATATATTTTAGATGGAGATATTCCTGATTTTTTTGCTAATGCAGTTCTCGTTGTTTCTCCTAATTCTAACAATGCGTTGTAAATCTTTATTTCTCCTTCAGTTAATCCTATTTTTTTAAGATCAGTAATTTCCATAGTATACAGAATGCCTTTTGAATTTATATGTTTTTCTCTAGTTGTCCCATTAGGGGACACTTAATAATATAACTAATAGCACCACCCTTTGAAAGTAATGAAATATCAAAAACTTTCACCAGAACAAGGAGTAAGAATAAGAAACAGTATAAAATCACAAAAAAAGAACCTCTACGAAGTTGCAAAAGAGATTGGGGCTTGGGATCCTAGTAAACTTTCAAGAGTATTAAAAGGACGTACTGGAATTTATGAAAATGAAGCTCAACAATTATATGAAATAGTTAATGATTCTTCTCTTTCTTTTTTAATAGAAAATGCTCTTCCACCCCCAGAAGGAACAGAAAGGAGAGATGGAATATGGAAAACATTGTATGAGGATACACAAACGGAGTTAGGTAGAACATATTTAAAAAGCCAAAATATTACACGAGCATTAATTATTAGTGAGTTAGAAAAAATAATAGAAAAATATAAAATTGAAGAAAATCAATAAATTTATTTCATCTTCTTTTCTAATTCTGCAATTGCCATAGTTGTCTTCAACACTGAATCTGGATTCAATGAGATTGATTCAATACCACACTCAACAAGGAACTTTGCAAAATCAATGTTATCACTTGGTGCTTGACCACAGAAACCAATATGCTTCTTCATCTTTGTTGCAACATGAACAACACGTTGAACAAGGAGTTTAACTGCTTCATTGCTTTCACTATACACATGCGCAACAAGTGCAGAATCTCTATCAACACCCAATGTCAATTGTGTCAAGTCATTTGATCCAATAGAAAACCCGTCAAATATTTCTAAAAATTCTTCTGCAAGAATAACATTTGCAGGGATTTCACACATAACATATACTTGTAACCCATTTTTACCTTGCACTAAACCTTGCTTTTTCATAACATCTAATACTTTTTTTCCTTCTTCAATTGTTCGACAGAATGGGATCATAACTTTAATGTTTGTAAGACCCATAACTTCTCAAATGCCTCACGATACTCGGTATAATATCTTGACGCTCCACGCCAACCAATCATTGGATTATCTTCTTTTGGTTCATAGAGATGGCCACCAACAAGATTTGCATATTCATTACTTTTGAAATCACTCATCCTTACTATAACATCTTTTGGATAAAATGCAGCCCCAATAGTTGCTACCCCTTGACTTAATTTGTCAATGAAAAATTCTGATTTATCTTTGTATCCATATGTTATATGTTCAATTTCTTGTTTTAACTTTTCATCCTTCAACTCATTAAAGTGAATCAATGCTTTAGGATGGACTTTAATATAAGAATTAATAATAAATTCTTGTCTTGCTAATCCAACTCCACTATTTGGCAAGAATGATTTTTCAAATGCCTGTTCTGGTGCTGCAAGATTCATCATTATTTTTGTTTTTGTTGGCGGAATTTTTTTAAGATCTATTGTACTAATTTTAATAGGTAACAGACCATCATAAATAACTCCTTCATCTCCACCTGAACAGTCAACAGTCACTTTTTGACCATGCTTTATTTTTTCAGTTGCATTATTCGTACCAACAACACATGGAACTCCTAATTCTCTGCTGACAATCGCAGCATGACATGTTCTTCCACCGCTATTTGTCACAATTGCTCCAGCAATCTTCATAATAGGCTCCCAATCAGGATCCGTCATTTCTGTAACGAGAACTTGACCTTTCTTGAACTGAGAAATATCTTTGACATCTTTTATAATTACAGCTGCTCCTTGGCCAATCAATTCACCAACTGCTTTACCAATCACAACAACTTTTCCTGTTTTTCCAAGTTTGTACTCTTTAAGTTTTGTAACGTCATGTTGCGAATGCACTGTTTCTGGACGTGCCTGGACAATAAATAATTTGTTTAATACACCATCTTTTGCCCATTCCATATCCATTGGCTTGAAATGGCCTGCTTTTTTTGAATAATGATCTTCAATAATACATGCCCATTTTGCCAACAACAGAATTTCATCATTAGTTAAAACATATTTTTTTCTTTCTACTTCAGGGACTTCAACTGTTTTTGTCGATTGTTGGACTTTATCACTATAAATCATTTTAATTTTCTTTTCTCCAACTCGCTTTGAAATAATTGATTTATACCCTAACTTTAATGTTGGTTTAAAAACATAATATTCATCGGGATTTACTGCTCCTTGAACAACTGTTTCTCCAAGACCATATGCTGCTGTAACAAACACAGCATTTTGAAATCCTGTTTCAGTATCTATTGAAAACATAACTCCTGAACATGCTTTGTCACTTCTGACCATCTTTTGAATACCAATACTCAATCCAATTGAAAAATGATCAAATCCTTTATCTACCCTATAAGAAATAGCACGATTTGTAAACAGTGACGCAAAACAATTTTTGCATGCATTAATAAGTTCACTTTCTCCACGAATATTCAAATATGTTTCCTGCTGTCCTGCAAAGCTTGCATCTGGTAAATCTTCTGCTGTTGCACTGGATCTTACTGCAACATCTGTTCGTGGACCATATGATTTACAGAGCTTTTGATATGCGGCTACAATTTCTACTTTTAATTCTTCTGGGAATTCTGCAGTTCGAATTATTTCTCTTACTTTATGACCTCGTTCTGCCAAATCCAACACATTTTGCGTATCTAATCCTTTGAGAATACTTTGAATATGTGGTTTAATCCCTGCTTTTTCAACAAGATAATTATAAGCAAATGCAGTTACTGCAAAACCGTTAGGAATACTAACTCCTTGGGGTACAAGAAGTCTGTACATTTCGCCTAAAGAAGCGTTTTTGCCGCCCACTAAAGGGACGTCTTCAATGCCAAGCTCGTCAAACCATAATATGAATTTGTGTTTTTTATCCATACTATTCCCCAGCATAAACAAGTTTATAAATCTTTGTGATTCAGTAGAGGTGAATATGAAGATATTTAAAGTGTCACAAAAAAACATTGGATTAAGTATTGAAGAAATTACAACATATTTTTCTGTCATAGATGTTATTGATGAATATGTTTTTGTGCGAAGTGCGCGAAAATGTGATTTCTTAGCATACACCAAAGAAGTGTATGATGTTTTGTTTGAAACGACAATTGAAACATTACTTAGTAAAATCAAAAAATATACATGGAATAAAAAGATTAAAGGAACATTTTGTGTACGAAGCATTGAATTTGAAAAAGAGATTGCAACAGCAATATGGCATAAATTAAAAAAACCAAAAGTAGATTTAAAAAATCCAAATACTTTGATCCATTTCTTCTTTTTTGAAAATAAAGTTTATTGCGGAATACGAAAATGGATCAATCCTCACACATTTTTTGAACGAAAAGCACATTTACGACCAGAATTTTATCCAGCATCCCTTGATCCTCAACTGGCACTTGCAATGGTAAATTTATCCCGCGGAAAGAAAATAGTTGATCCATTCTGTGGCACAGGAGGAATACTTATTGAAGGTGCATATTCTAAAAGAAAAATGATTGGTTATGACATCAGTAAATGGATGCTGGAAAAATGCACAGCAAACTTGAAAAATTATAAATTAAAAGTTCCTACTGCTGTTGGCGATGCAACAAAATTTATTAAAAAATGTGATGCAATTGTTACGGAATTACCTTTTGGAAAAAATACAAAATCACAGGATTTAGTTTCATTGTATACAAAATTCTTAGAAAATGCAGCACGAAATACACGACGAATGGTTGTGAGTTTTCCTGACTTTGTCGATTACAATAAATTAATTCGAAAGACAAAATGGAATGTAGAAAATGATTTTGCAATTTATATTCATAAATCTTTAACTAAGCATGTTGTTGTGATGAGAAGATGAAATTATAACGAGATTCTCGAACACAGAATTTATTTGCACGATGCGACGAACAAAATAAGGTTTGTAGACAAATTTTATAAAAAACTAGAAAATGTAGTCACCTATTTCTTCACTCGTTCTACTGCATCCATAGCAAATTTTACTTGCGCAGGAGAGGGTGCAACATTTTTTTGGGAATAATTTTGTGCAAGAACTGCCAAATGACGCAATTCTGGAGAACTACTCCACTGCTCTTGGGGAAGTGCTGATTTTACTTCTTTAAAACAATGAACAATTAATTCTCCTGTTATTTTTTCAAATTCAGTTAAAGTATTAGTATTTTTTTTTGCTTCTTTTATTTCAATATTTTCCTTTGTATCTATAACTGGTTCTGTCACAATAGGGATTTGATTTTTTTCATCATGCACCACATAAGAACTTTCTTGTTTTACTTCCGACAAATCTGTTGTTTCCTGTAGAAGCTGATCAAAATCAACACTCAAAACTAATGAATTAATATCATTAGGATCGGAATTTACATGCGGAATAAACTTTTCTTGGTATTGTTTCTCTTGTTGCTCTGCTGCTTTTGCAATAAGTAAATCCTGTTCTAATTCTTCTGTAATGTGATGTGAAATCTCATCTTCCTTTTTTTCAATTTCTTCAAGACTCATTTCTTGTAATGGTTTTGAAGCAACAACTATTTCTGGTTTCTGTTTCAGCCACTCTGCTTCAACGCAATTCACAAAATAAATAGTGTCTTTAAAAATTGCGAAATCAACTTCCATTGGTCTTGGGAATACGTTCTCAATTTCCTTGCTGTATAATGTTAATTCACCAATGTGTTTATCAGAAATTTTTTGTTTTTTGCTAAACTCTTCCTGCAAATAGACTTTTGTAATTTTATGAGATTCTTTATCCTTTTCAATCATAAACGGCTGTTTACCTACTTCAATAGATGCAATATTCAATGATTGTTTAGTTATGAAATACCTGTCAGGAACAATTAAACCTGTTGACAATACATTTCCCAACCCCTTGCAAGCAAGAATAAGCACTTCTTGAGAATTCATTTTATAGCTGGTATGAAGAACACCCGATGAAGTAGAATCAATCATCTGTTGTACAATCACTGCAAATTGTGGCTCTTTATTAATCCCTGCAGCAAGAGCTTCTTCACTGTAAAAAGATGCCCAACACTGTAAAATTGTTGTTTGCAGATTTTCCATCCCAGAGATACCTACAAATGATGCGTGCAATCCTTTTTCATTATGCATCGGCGATGGTCGAACAATAACAAAAGGCTCATGACTTTTATCCATCATTTCCTGAAGAGAATGATTCTCTTCCATGTTCAATGAGTAATATGCATCATGAAGTTCTGCTATCATTTCTTCTGGTATCTGTGCAGTAAGAATTAAATCTTGAATTAATGTAGAAATCGACTGGATCGTATTTTCAGTAACAGTCGGAAGTAATTCATTTATTTTTTTAAGGATACCCGAGTTTGCTACAAATGATTGAAATGTGTTTGCAGTAATAACAAATCCTGAAGGCACTGGAAATTTTTGACTTAGAATTGCAAGATTTAATGCCTTCTGGCCTCCTATCTGCTTTTCTGTTGCATTTTTCAATAAAACTATCATAGTCATCACTTATTTTTTTACACTTTGAAGCACATAGTGGTACATTTTAAGATCATGATTTGTTCGTGCACGTAATTTTTCAACAACGTCATGCAATTTTTGCATATGAAGATTCATTTCTTTCTGTTCTTTAATTATAGAAACTGTGCCTAATGTATGAATAAGCATCTTCACAAGATGCATTTCTTCATTTAGAGTATGTTTCAAATGATTTTTTCCATCAGATTCTGGAAGTTCTACAACTTTTTGCTGTTTTTTATGCAGTAATTTAAGAAAACAATGGGAGTTAGAAGCATGAGGAACACCAATAACACGTTTTAATGCACTTATTTTTTCGACGAAATCTTTATGCTTTTTACTAGACACATCATGCTCCATTTTTAAGACGAGAATTCGCATACGTTTCGCTTTTGCAATAGCCTCGACAAACGGATCACTTGTGAATAAAAATCGCAATGCTGTAAGCATAACACATTTCTAGAATGTTTAAGTTAATATAGTTTTAGAAAAAAAGTGGTGGAACAAAAACACGGAGGGATGATGCGAGTAAGAATCCTTGTTTCTGCCCCACCTCTGGGATGATTATTAACGCATTTGTTCGTCACCCATGAAACGAATAGTTTCATGAATTGCTGCTATACCTTCAGGAGTATTTCTCCATTGAAATCTAGGCATGCCAAGACTATTATCTCGTTGAATAAAATATTCTTCTTCAATAGGATCAAAATATTCAGGAGTTTCAATTGGCTTTACTTTAACAATTTTAACTTCTTCAGGTTTTGTAGATTTTAATTCTTCAACTACCTGGACTAAATCAGCTGCAAGTACTTCTTTTGAATTTTCAATTACTTCAGCAATTGTTGTCTCTGTAATCTCTGCATCAGTCATCATTGTAATCCCTCTCTTACTGTTAAGTAGTAATACTAGAAATGAGGTTATTTATATATTTTGTGGTTTTTATCACTGCTTAGTGACTACTTATTAGGTATTGGCCCATTTATGTAACAAAATAAACTATAGAACATTCACCTTTTCACTTTCTGTAGTCCTA
>JBAZCJ010000067.1:0-7684 GCA_041671005.1 Candidatus Woesearchaeota archaeon
ATTTAGTTTTTCTTTTCCAAGGCTTTCAAAGGAGTTCATTAACTGTCGCAAAAATCCTTCTCCAATAACAGAATATTGTAAGTAAAAGTCCAAGGGAATTTTATTATTATTCCCTGTATCTCCAAGCCTCCATGATTGATAATTTTCTACTACTAGTTTATTGGAGGATGTTGAGATATCAATAGAATAATCATCTTCTTCATTTGTAAATGGTGCAGAAAGCATAACATAATATGAAGTTATTTCATTAAGTGGATTAATTCCGTCAATGGAAAAAGTTATTTCTTGAGCAGTTCCTGCAAGAATATCAACTATTTGATGATTTAACATAAGTAAAGATCCTTCAGAAGAATCGTTGTATAATGCAAGATATAAATCTACATTTCCAGAAGCTGCATTTTGGTTTGTGACATTTATAGTAATTTGTTGAATGTCTTCTAATTCATCTTCAATAATATTTATTTTTTGGACTATTGAAACATTGTCTCCAAAAGCTGCCATGTGTCCAGTTGCAGAAGGGGTTTGGTATGTAATCTCTTGAGTTCCATTAAGTATTTCTATCTGCATTGCAACGTAGTTTGTTCCTTCTGTGACTTCATACATTCCAGAAATAGTCCCATTGACAACAATTTCTTTAAAAAAGTCTTCAGGATCTTGGTCAGTAATAGGAGTTCGTGTTTGATTAATATAAATAACCATTGCACGAATAGCATTGGCAGAAGCAACTTTTGCTATATTTGTAAGATAATAATCTGTTAAGGTTTGTGTGAAAAGATTGACAACAATAGCTTCTGTTCGTTCAGCTGTTGCTTCTTGTTGGTCCATCATGACGTTAGAACTTCTTGAGTAAAGAATAAATACAAATATTGAAATAAGAAAAATAGTAACAAGTGTGAACATAAAACCTTTTTTTCCTTTTGTTATTGCCATACGCGAATTTCACCTGTGTATGGGCCCCACATAGCACTATTATTTTGTATTCCAAATAAAAGAATTGGGAATGGAAATAATGCTGTTGCATTTTCCTGATTTATAGTTGTGCTGTTGTAAAAAGGAATACCTTCAATGCTAATTTGTATATTTTGATCATTAATATTCCTATATGTAATATAATCTGTAACGCAGGTTGTGATCAGATCATCGCAATACTCACAGTTTTGTGTTGTATAGCGATAATAAAATTCTCCTAACTGATTGAAAAATGTTGATGACGTATCAGTAATATTGCCATCCAGAGTAGCATTTCCGCTTTTACTGCAAGTTCCATTTCCGATGCTGTAAATGGGCATATTGAATAGTTTGACCATGTCGTAAAGGTTAGATTGGACAGTGCTTATTGGTGGAGTTGATGTTACAACAAACATGTATAACAAAATGCCAAACCCAACACTGATAACCATCATAGCTATAACAGCTTCAAGTGTAAAATAAATTGCTTTTTTTTGCATGTCTTATTTTATGAAAAGCCCTGTATTTATGGTTTCTTGTTTTCAAATCTTACAAAAAAAAGTAAAGTCTTAACATTAAATATCGACTAAAATATATTAGTTTTAAGAGGTTTATTTATAGAAAAGCTTATATATTTTAAACATCTATATTGTTTTTCTCGTAATGTGGTGACTGTTTGGTTTGCTGGAACTGTTATGCAGTGTTGCCCTTGCAGTTACTATATTACAACATTATATTCTAGTTATATTCAATTTTTTACCAATAACTAAACTTATTTTTCTCGTAAACTATATAAGGCACATCTGTTTATAGATTCTTATGCGAAATCAATTGCAGTATACAACACTTTTTGTTATAATTCTTGTTTTAGTATTGGGAGGTTCATTATATTTTCTGAATACTCCGGGTTCTAATCAGTTGACATCTGCTGCTATTGCAGATTCTATTGATTGTTCATATCCTTTGGCAGAAGACGTTTCTGTTGAAGAAAAAGAAATGTATAATAAGCTCTGTGATTCTCAAGAATAGTATGAAGAAGAAAAAAGCACAGGCAGCGATTGAATTTCTCTTTGTTGTTGGTTTTGCAATGTTGCTGATTATTCCATCATTAGCTTTGTTTGGAAGATTTGTAGAAGAAACAGCATATACTGCAACAACAAGCCAAGTCAATAAAATTGGAAATTATATGGTAACAACAGCTGTGCAGGCGTATCAAGGAACAAATGGAACAATAATAATAATTGAAGCAAATTTTCCAGATGGAGTACAAAATATGTCTATTGTTAATGAAAATGAGCTGGTTTTTTTAATTGACATAGGTGGGAAGAGAACTGAACAGGTATATTACTCAAAAGTTCCATTGAGTGGATCTTTTAATTATTCTGACGTTGAAAAAGGATTAAAGAAATTTAGGTTTACTGCAATAAATAGCGGATATATTGTTTTTATTGAAAGATATGTAAAATAATTAGTTCTTTTTTTGTTCATTTTTTTGTTTATTATTCTCTCTCTATCTCATTTTCTTTAGGGAGCTTTGAATATTTCAATTTTTATACGAATTCAAAGCGGGTCTATTGAGAATTTTGACAATTTTGTGAATTATTCAAAATTCTCTTTAGTTTTTCTCTCTCAAATTCTCTTTTGTTGTTACTCTGCAGAAAAAGCATAGCTATATATACCTCTAAATTAAAAAAATAGTATAAAAATTGAGGTGGTTATTATTCAACAAAAATTAATAATAGGTTTGTTTGTCATATTTTTTCTTTCTTTAGTCGGTGTTTCAGCACAAGATTATCTTGCATTACAAGGAAGCGTTACTGGGGCAACAACAGGTGATGTCCAGGTACAAATTTATAGTGCACCAACAGGTGGTGTTCTTTTATATGACTCTTCTACAGATTTTGCAAGTAAAATTATTGATGGCCGTTATGATATTTTAGTTGGGAATAGCACTCATCCATTAAGTTTGAATTTTAGTCAGACATATTATATGAACTTAATTCTTGCAGGAAAAGATATGGATTTTGGTGGAAATGACAGGCAAGTATTTCAAAGTCCAGTCGGTAATATTAGTGTAGAAGAACCAATTAAAACGTCAAGTACATCAGCATCTGCATTGAATGTGAATGATAAATTTACTGTTAGTGGTACAACTGGCGGGATTACAACATCAGATGGTATTGTTGCATCAGGAAATATTACGACAACAGGTAATGTTACTGCAAATTGAATTTATGGGACTACAGGTGTGTTTAATAGTAATGATGTAAATGATGCATTGAATGTTTCAGCAGGTGGAGCAAATATTTATGGTGGAGTTACTATTGGAAATAATGGTTTTCAAACAAATGATCAAGGTCAAATAACGTCACCAGCAGTTATAAAAAATACATTAACTGTTAATGGAAATATTACTACTCCTGGAAATGTTACTGCAAGTTATCTTTTTGGAAATGCACAATATTTGACAGGATTATCTGCAGGTCAAGAAGTACAAACATTTCAGAATGTTACAACTGGAAATGGAACAACATCTAATCAGATTACAATAACTAATAATGATATTGATGATGCGTTTAATGTAAGTATAGGTGCAGTATATTTTGGTAATAAAGTTAAAATTTCAGGGTCTAATCAAGGAGGAAATATTGTCTTTAATATTTATGAAATCTTCAACATAACAGACAGAGGAAATATAGTTCTTTCAGAAACCGGTGGTGGAGATAGTAAACTTACATTAAAAGGAACTGATCAAGATGATGTATTAAACGTTTCAACTGGAGGAGCATATTTTGGTGGAAAAGTTGCTATAACAAATACTG
The DNA here is from genome assembly GCA_041671005.1 of Candidatus Woesearchaeota archaeon. GTDB lineage: Archaea > Nanobdellota > Nanobdellia > Woesearchaeales > DSVV01 > JACRPI01. The sequence goes on from JBAZCJ010000067.1 coordinate 3,771, forward strand.
ATCAAAATATTGCATTAAATGTTACAGGAGGAGCAACCTTTAACAAAAAAATAACTTTAACGACTAATCAAGGAGGAGACGTTATTTTTAATATTAATGATATATTCACCATTACAGATAGGGGAAATATAGTTCTTTCAGAAACTGGTGGCGGAGATAGTAAACTTACATTAAAAGGAAATGATAATGATGATGTATTCAATGTCTCAAGTGGGGGAGCATATTTTGGGAATCAAGTAACTTTTAACAATAATATTATGGGATCTAATCCAGGTGCAAACATTAATTGGAATGGAAAAATAAGTACTACAAGTAATGATAATGACGACGCACTCAACGTTACAAATGGTGGAGCTAAATTTGGTAACATCAATGTTCAAAATCAAGTTAACGCAGGGATTCTTCAATCAACAGGTCAAGATCCTCAAGGGCATGGATTAGATGTGAACAACGGAGCAATGTTTAGGAGTAATAACGCTAATTGGGCAGTAAACGTTTCTCAAGGCGGAGCTAATATTTTCGGCGGTTTAACTGTTGGTAATAATGGTTTAAACATAGGTACAAGTGGTGATGTTAAAAGTCGTTTATTAATTTCAAACAATGATGGTGATGATGCATTAAACGTTAGTGCAGGATCATCATTTATTAAAGGTAATGAAACTATCCAAGGAGGAGTTTTAATTATTGGTGGTGGTGGTCAAATAAATCCAACAGGAAAAAATAATCACCTCACAATTAATGATGGGGGTAGTCCAACCCTATGTCCATATATCCAGTTAACAGATGGTCCTGCTGGGTGGTTTATATTTGTTAATTCAACAGGGACATTAAGAATGCATACATCTGCACCAACAACGTGTAGTAATGAAGGGGTTATAATAGGAACTCAAACATAAAATGAAACAAACAATTATTTTTTTAGTTTTATTTATTCTTTTAACATCAGGAGTATTTGCTATTTCAAGTACCTCTTCTGATAGTAGTGTTAGTGATATAAGTGCTACCGGAGCTGCTGCAGCAAAAGCATCTTCAAGTGATTCAAGTGTAACATCAACTGTTTCTGCAGGAGCAAGTGCAGTTGCAAGTGCATATGCGAGTAGTGATGGAACAATTTCTGGTAAATCTGGATTTCCTGTAACTACAGCTACTTCAACACCTGCATCAACACCAACATCAACTCCAACTACAACAACTGAAAGTTCTTCAATCCCAAGTGGTGGTGGTGGAGGACCATCAGGAACAACAACTGAAAGTACAACTGAATCCGCAGCAGAAACAACTGAATCTGCAGCAACAACGACAGAAACAGCTGAATCCGCAGCAGAAACAACCGAATCCGCAGATTTAGTAGGACAAGTTTTGCTTGCACCTCTTGAGGTCACAACAGTTATGGAAGCAGGTCAATCTCTCGCATTATCCTCTTCCCTTATGGAAGGCGATGCATCTCCATACTTCTTTGTGCAGGATGTTACTGAAACAACAGCGACTATAGAAATAAATACAGACAATCCTGCTGCTGAATTAATTACAGGTAATGTTGTTGCTGAAATTGGTGAATCAATTGTATTAACACCAGGTGAGTTTGTAGAACTTGATACAAATAATGACGGTCAAATTGAAATAAAAATTGTATTAACAGAAATTATCCTTGAAGAAGGAGAATATAAAGCATCCTTTAATATTTTATATTATGTTAATGATCAAATAACAAGAAATCTTATTCAGCAACAAATAGAATCAGGTGAAGTTTCTAGGCCAACACAGAAAACATGGTTAGGTGTTGGAGTTATTATTGGAATTATCGTTCTTTTTGCAATAACTCTTATTATGAGAGTAATACAAGCAAAGAAAAAGAGACCATATTTGTTTAAATAATTATTTTTTATATTCTTTTTCGTATTTATTTCTTGTTTTTTATTATCTGTTTCATAAATTTAACTAGGTTTTAAATTTGAATAGTAAAATCATATAACAATTTGTAATCTCTTTAAAAAAATTCACTAAACTAAGAATCTTGTTTTAAATTTTCTATATCTTCTTTTTTGAGCATAAACTGTTGGTGTGGTCGTCGCAATTCCTGCATCCAAAGTATTCCAACTTTTATCATTGCTTTATTGAATTTATCTGAAAGCTTGTAATGTTTTTTGTATAAATCGTAATCAATCAGTCCCATACTTTTCATAGGGGTAAGAATTCTATCATAAAATTGACGTTTATTATAACTTAATTTTATTTGTTTATTTCGCATAACAATGTCATCGACTTCAGCAATGACTTCTCCTTCATGTAAATGTGTTGCAAAAAGAGACATAGCAGTTTTGCCAAGAACACCATCATGTTCCTTCATTTTTTGTATAAGAAGTTTAGCAACAATTACTTGTTGTTTTGTAGCAAAGATAATTTCATATATATCGTCAGGCATATTGAATTGATCAAACAAAATAACCATAATATCATTAAATCAAAACTAGTATATAAATCTTTCGAACTAGTATAGTTTTTTGTATACTGGCCATGTATGAGCACATTTTTATTATTCAATTATATTATTTTTTTATGGCTGTTGTGGAATTATTTCCTGAACGCTCATTTGAAGAACAAGTGCAAGAACAAATTGCACATAGAAATTACGCTCTCGTTGAAATAGCAGGTCAAGGTTCTTTTGGAGTTGTCTATAAAATAACAACACCTTCTCCGCATAATGATACTCTTTGTGGAAAAGTACTTGCTATTCCTGGACAAGAAAAACCAACAGTTCTTCAAGCAGTTGAATTTTTAGGGATTGAAGGGATTTTGAAACGAGAAAAATATCCACAACAATTCCCGCATCTTAACATTGTAAATGTTGTAGAAAGTTTTAGTATTATTGTTGATGGTGTGGAAATGCCGTTTATTCTTTACCATTGGATTGAAGGAGATACTTTGGAAAAGATATTGGAAACAGGACCAATAGTAAAAAACAAAAATAGAATTATGCAGGATGTTGCAGCAGCAGTCGCATGTGTACATAATCATGGGTACGTCCATAGAGATATTAAACCTGCGAATATTAAATGGACAGGTGAACAAGCTATATTATTAGATTTTACAATTGCTGAACAGATTGACAAAAAGGGAAGAATTATTTTTCCTAATCCTGCAAAGCAATCAATAGTATACGCGGCTCCAGAAACAGAGCAACAAAATTATGATGCTCGTCGAGCAGATGTATGGTCTTTGGGATTAGTATTATGTGAAATTCTTACAGGAAAGAATCCTCAAAAAGAATATATTCCAATACAATCAATATTGTATTCTATTCCTCGGCGATATCGACCCATTGTGAATAAATGTTTACAAGAAGAGCCGAATAAAAGATATAATGATGGGCAACAAGTATATCGGGCATTAAAGCGTGCAGAATGGCATTATACTCGTGCAGCTATAAAATTAGTAACTCCGTTTATGTTATTAGCTTTAACAGCAGTTGCATGTGGCGGATGGTTTATTCTTAAAGAAAAAAGATCAATGTTGTATTTGAATCAATGCAGAGAAAGTATTGATACAATAGACGAACCAATTCAAGCAGAAAAATATTGCAGAAAAGCAGTAGATTGGGATAATACAAGTCCAGATGCATATCTTTATTTAGGTCATAGTTTAGTGGATCAAGGGAGATATGATGAAGCAAAACAAGCGTATATTCATGCAAATAATAATGGGAATAGTGGCGATCCAAAAGATGATAGGCCAATAATTCCTAGTGAGTTGAAAAGAAAAGCATTAGAGTTAAAAAATCAAGGGGAAATAACCAATGCAACATTTCTTTTTACACTTGCCGAAGAATTGAGTCTGCATCGTTAAATTCATTTTACAGTGGTCATAAACTTTTATATACTCTGATGCAGGAAATAACTTATTCATTTTAAGGGGGG
>JBAZCJ010000068.1:0-7683 GCA_041671005.1 Candidatus Woesearchaeota archaeon
AGAATCTTTTTAATAACAGATCTTGGTGAAATTCTAATTTGTCCTACTGGTCCACCCCAATATTCAGTAGAAGATCTTGTACTCTTACTAGGGGTGTAAATATTAACAGTATATACTTCTGTTCCACAAATCTTACACATTGAACAAAGATCTAAATCTTCTGATAAGATAGGTTGAACATTCTCATTATATTTACAAATAATAGTCATGGTTACACCAAATTAATCATAATTACATCTCCATAACATATTTAACATTGATTCTGTCATAATTTCACTTTTGATTTATTTAATTTAAACAAAAAAGAAAATAAAAAAATAATCACATTCTTCGTTCTAAACCAATACCTATGGCAGTAGATAACAAAGGTCTATTGTATCTTTGATATAATCCATTAATTGCTTTGTTATCGTTAGGAACATATCCTGTAAGCATAGCAATCCAACTATCTTGAGTTGTAGTGTTTATATCATTTCTATTTTTACCCCCATTTCGACTTAATGGAGTTCCTCGTAACCATTGTTCAACATATTTTCCATCATCAACTTTCAAAACACTTAAGTCAGGAAAACAATCTTTGTTGGCATAAACATATGGGATACAATCTGGTGCAAACCTAAATAAGGGCGTACCATCTCTAAGAAATGCTCCATTAGGTGCAACTTCTTGATTATGGACATATTTTACTGCAGCATACCAATCTTGTAATATCAAATCTACGGGATGGATTGCACTGCGCATTTCTTGGACTGTTGGTCCAAATGGGACTCCTGTAAAAAATTCTTCTAATGCATGAGTAGCATCTTGATTCACAGCTCGAGGGCCAATGTAATAATCTGTTGCAACAACATCAGAGATTGTTCCAACACTTCCAAATGCTCCTACAATTACTCCTTGAGCAGCATCACTTGTAAGATATCCTGCAGGGAATGTACGTAATGCATGAGTAACGAGATGTGCAATTAAATGTAACCCTTGTGTACTTTCAGGAGTAAGATCTCCTGTTGGTCCAACTGGGGCATATTTATTTAATAATTCTACAATCCCTTCAGTAAGTTTAAGTGCATCTCCTATTGCTTTTTTTGAATCTAATCGTCCTAAAGGGTGTGTTTGGGTAAGATAATCTTGAAGTAATATTCCTAATGTTTGTCTTCCTTCTTCTGTTAATCCTTGATAAGTTTGTCTAAAAGATCGCACTGCTTCACTATCTTGTCCTGTTAATTCTACTAAACTTGTTTCAATTCCGTTTGGGTCTGTCATCGTTTCACCTTTTGTATTAACTATGCAATAGTAACTGACACAAGTCTTTTAAATAACTATGCCGTAATAATTATTACGAAACAAAGAATAAGGCTACTTAAAAAAATCAATATTTTATTTTTTATGTTCTTCTTCTAACCTGTATAGGTCCCAGAAATCATAACCTATACATGCAATATATAATAAAAACACAATTACATGTATTAATATAAAATAACCTATCGTTAAAAATATTAATTCTGCTGTAAACATAAGTGTTATTCCTAAAACAAGCATTAATAATCCTGTAGTAGTATGCGCAATGATTCTTTGAAATCTATTTTTAGGGTTTATTTTTTCATATGTAAATCCAAAATTACCAAAACATGCACATACTGAAAATAAAGAAACAGCAATTATTACATTTCCAATTGCAGTGTTATCTTTATTAAAAGAGCTATTTTCAGTATACGTATGAATAGGAAAATATATCAAGATTAAAATTACAACAATCAATATATTTTTTAGAATATTTTCTTTGAGGATTTGCTTCATACTCATTTTATTGAAGATCATATTTATAATCTTTACTATTAACTTCTGTAATAATTATTACGAAACTATTAAATATGCCTAATCCAATTTATTTATCATGCTCAAAGAAACATTGAAATCTATAGGTATGACATTTAATGAAGTAGAACTATATCTTGCATTATTAAAATCAGGGGAATGTAGTGTTAATGAGATTAGTACAAAAGCAGGGCTTCATCGTCAAGTATGTTATGATGCATTAGATCGCTTATTAGAAAAAGGGTTTGTTTCATATATTCTAAAGGAAAATAAAAAATATTTTAAAGCATTAGAACCTAAAAAAATTATTGATTATTTGAACGAAAAAAGAGAAGAAGTTTCTTCAATTTTGCCAGAGTTAGATGTTTATTTTAAGACAGAAAAGGATGAAACAACAGTAGAATTGATTAAAGGAAAAAATGTTATGAGAACTATTTATAATGATATTATTAAAACATTAAAAGAAGAAAATCAAGAGCTTTATGCAATGGGTGTTGATGAATCAAAGTTTTTAGAATATGATAAAATTGCAATTCAGCAATATCTTGAAAAAATGAAGAAGCATAAGTTAAAAGAACATCTTTTATCCAAAGAATCTGCAACAACTTTTTTTGAAGGACCTCAATCAGAATATCGTTTATTACCCGATCATTTATTTAATCCTAATCCTACTCACATTTATGGCAATAAAATTGCATTGATTGTTTGGGGAAATCCAATGTATGGGATCATGATTAATAGCAAGCAGGTTGCAGACGCAAATAAGAAATATTTTAAACTTTTATGGAGTATTGCTAAAAAAAGATAATAAAATAAATCAAGAATTATTTCTTTTTCTCTTCTGTTTTTACTTTTTCAGTTGTCTCTTTTTTTTTAACGTTTATTTTTTCAGTTTCCTTTGTAACAACTGCTTCAACTGTTTCTGCTTTTTTTGGTTTTTCTTCAACTTTTGCTTCTTTTTTCTCTTCAGTTTTCTTTTCGTCTTTCTTTTTCTCGTCTTTTGTAATCTTCAAAGGTTTGCCGAAAAGTTCAGCGTAAACAGTTCCTTCCATTTTAACAACATTGACTTTTACATGGTGCGGAGGGTTTTTCATACCGTGCATCCATAAAAATTCATTTAAGAATTTGCCAACTTTTACATCTTCAGATTTCATGTGTTTAACAAGGAAATCTCGAAGAGCTCGAGAAGCTTTTTCAGTTCTTCTGTATTTTGGCGCTTTCAAATATTCTCTGCGCAGTGGAATTGTGTAAGTTCGTTCAATTTTTTCCATAGGATCATGCCTTTGTTTTTATTCTTCGCCAGCTTCTTTTTACTACTGTTAATCTACCTGGATGGACTTTTCGTCCTTTGCCGTATTTTTTAGGAACAGCCCAGAATGGTGCCCAGCGTGTTTGTCTGCCAAGTTTTGCTAAGCGTAATTTTCTGCTAAGATGAATAGTTCGTGCCATTTACTGTACCTCTTTTGCAACCTTATCCAAAAAAGAAATGCCTAGAGGTGTAAGTATTCTTCCTTTTTTGATGCCTTTATCTTTATATTTGACATATCCTGCTTTTTCAAGTTGTTGGAGTACTTTTCTGATTGCACTTCCTCCTGCAGGCCGGAATTCAGCTGGTTGGTGGCCTCGTCTTTTTCTGCCACCATAAATAGTTCGTAATTTTTCAGTACCGACTGGTCCTCGAATTGCGATTTTTCGTAAGAGTGATGCTGCTCGGCTGTACCACCAATCAGGATCAATAGGTGGTCGTGCAGCGTGTGCGCCTGTTTTGGCAAATATTGTCCATGCAGGTGCCTTAATAACACTGTTTTTCTTCAATTCTTCTGCTACTTTAATAATGAGTTTGCGTGGTTCTACTTCCTGAAATTTTGGCATGAACTTAAGCAAAAGGCATTTATTTATAAACTTTTTTATATTATGACAGAGTTGCTTTAGTATATGGCACAATTATTTTATGCAGTTGCAGGTGAAGGCAATGGTCATGCAATCCGTTCCTCTACAATTATTGAAGAACTGAAGAAAAAGCATACAGTACATATTTTTAGTCATGGAAAAGGGTATAATTTTTTAAAAAAACATTATTTTGTGACGAGGATTTTAGGATTTCATATGTATTATGTTAATAATACTGTAAGCAGTTTTTTAACTGGAATAGTTAATATTCTTAAATTTCCATGGATGTTTTGTGCGTCATTGAAGTATCCATATTATTTTTTTAAAGAAAGGCCAACTGTCGTAATTACTGATTTTGAACCATTTTTATTGTATTGGTCAAAACTGTTTAGTGTTCCGTGCATAAGTATTGATAATCAACATAGTATTACGGAGACTGCAGTTGATAATGTTCCGGAGCAATTTATTGCACGATTATATTCAAAAACAGTTATTCAATTATTTTTACGAAATCCAACCCATATTCTGTTAACAACATTTTTTCCCGAAAAAGCGAAACAACAGAAGACAGTTCTTGTTCTGCCGATTATTCGTAAAGAAGTATTAAAAACAAAACCAGCACATGTAGGACATATTCTTGTGTATCAAACTTCACAGAGTTATAAAAAAATGTTTCCTGTACTTAAATCTATTCCAAAGCAGTTCATTGTATATGGATTCAATAAAGAATTAATTGAAGATAATATTATATTTAAACGGTTTAATACACAAAATTATATTGAAGATGTACGAACAGCAGATGCAGTTATTATTAATGGTGGTTTTTCAGTATTAAGTGAAGCACTTTATTTGCAAAAACCTGTATTTGCAATTCCTATTCGTCGGCAGTATGAACAAATCTTAAATGGATATTACCTTCAAAAGCTTGGATATGGAGTTTCTGTCAAAAATATTTCTATAGAAAATTTCACACAATTTCTAAAAAACAAAAAAGTCTATGAAAAAAATATTAAAAAAATGAAGTGGGATAATAATAAAAAATTGTTTGAAACGTTAGAAAAATTAATCCCTAACTAATTATTCCTTAAGTTTTTTCGTACATTTTTTATATTCATTCTTCCTCCTTTTTTTTATGAATCTCATCTTACTTGGTCCACCAGGTGTTGGAAAAGGAACACAAGCACAATTAATTGCAAAAGAATACAAAATTCCGCAGATTTCTACAGGTGATATGTTCCGTACAGCAATAAAAGAAGGTACATCATTAGGAAAACAAGCAGATGCAATTATGAAAGCAGGCAAGTTAGTTGATGATAGTATTACATTAGGTCTTGTTAAAGAACGTGTACAAAAGTCAGATTGTAAGCATGGATTTCTCATGGATGGTTTTCCGCGAACAATTCCACAAGCAGAAGGCTTTGACGTTCTTCTGAAAAATATGAATAAAAAATTAAATGGTGTTATAAGTATAGTTGTTAAAGAACAGATTATTATTTCACGTCTTTCTGGTAGAAGAACCTGTCCTAAATGTAATGCAGTGTATCACACAGAAGTTAATCCTCCGAAATATGATACAATTTGTGATATATGTCAAACTTCTTTAATCCAGAGAGCTGATGATAAACCAGAAACAGTAAAAAAGCGATTAGACACTTATAGAAACCAAACAGAACCTCTTATTTCTTTTTATAAAAAGAAAAAATTTCTTTATGAAATCAATGGGGATCAGCCAATAGAAAAAGTGTATACAGATATAATCAATGTGTTAAAAAAATTTTAGTATTTTTTTTGTAACTTTTCAGTATAACATTTTCTCTCGGTAAAAACACAAAGTATTTAAATGTCTATACAAAGAAAACGAGCACGGTTGTTGCGGTATAATTATTAAATGTATTAATTATAAAATAAAAGAGGGTTGGCACATGAAAAAAAGAGGAGTATTGGCAGTTCTCATTGTTTTGGTTTTGTTATTTCTTCCAGCAGTATCAGCAAAGATAGTTATCCTGAATAATTTTAAGGATATTTACAATATTGGTGATACAGTTACTGTTGAAGGATATGTTGTCGCTGAAAAAACAGCAGATGCTGCGTTTTCTCTTGAAATGAATTGTCCAAGCTATTCTAAAGTTAATTCAGTTAATTTGAAGATAAATAAAGGCCAAAAACTCACATTTACAACAATGGGTATTAGTTCATTTGTGTTACCAATTGATGTTGAAGGCAGATGTACAGTTGAAGCTGCATTTAATGGAGAATCAGCAATTTCAGATTCTTTCACAGTATTGAATGATTTGTTAGGTACATTTGATGTAGCACAAGATGAATATCAACTCGGTCAGTCTTTATCAGTATCAGGGATTGTCTTTAAACTAGATGGGTCAGATGTATCTGGCACAGCAACAATATTCCTCAAAAAAGAAGGATCTTATGCAGTGCAATTTGATACAGCAACTGTTACAAATGGACTTTTTGAATATAGCAAACAATTATCTAATCTTGAATTTGGAAGTTATTCTCTTGATATTAAGGTATTAGATAGTGCCGGTAATAGTCAATATTTTGAAAGTGTTGATTCATTTAAAATAAGCACAGACCTTAATGTTCGTGCAACAACAACAAAATATCAATATGAGCCTGGAGAAGAAGTTGTTGTTTCAGGAGAAATTGAGACAAGTGCAGATACGTCTACATTAGATGTTACAATTACTTTGGATACATTAAAATATACAACAACGCCAACAGGAAAAAATTTTGAATATAGATTTTTTGTACCAAAAAATATGAAATCAGGAGATTATTCTTTAACAGTTAATGTACAGGATAATTATGGTAATCGTGGCAGTGATGAATTTGTTCTTACAGTAAAACAAATTCCAACAACAATAGAAAATGATATTCCTACAACAAAATATAATCCCGGAGACATTTTAGAGTTTGAAATTAATTTATACGATCAATCAGATAAAACAATGTCAGGGGATATTAGTGTTGAAATTACAGATCCTTCAGGAGCAAAACTCTATGATGGTGTTGTCAATACTGGCCAAACAATTGAATTGGAGTTTGGGAAGTATAGCGCACCAGGAACGTATAAAATTACTTCGCAATATTCTGCAAAAAATCTTGAAGATAGTGATACAGTGACTGTTGCAGAAGTAAAACAAATAAGTTCTGAATTATCTGGTGAAATTCTTAAAATAAAAAATGTTGGTAATGTGGGGTACAGTGATAGAGTAGATCTTATTCTTGTCACAGAAGAAAATGGCGAGAAAAAATATTATGTCATTGCAAAAGATGTATTGTTAGAACCTGGACAAGAATATGAATATGATTTATCTTATGAAGTCCCAGAAGGAACTTATAGTATTATTGTTGATGATGGTACAACAGATATTTCTGGTTTTGAAGATGATGAAATTGCAGATTACGTTACTGGTATGGTTCCTGCATATTCAGATATTCCATTTGGAGAAGATAATAGAGCATTAACAAAAAAAGTCGATCAAGGACTATCCTCTATTACTGGTGCAAGTGCAATCAGTACTTATGATAGAAGTATTACTCCATGGTTTTTAGTGTTGATTTTATTTATTTTTGGAGGTCTTCTTGGGCTCTATGGATATCAGCATAGAACAGTTATTCAAGGAGCATATGTTAATTATAAGAAAAAAATGACAGAAAGAGCAGAAGAGGAAGGTGGATTTTTATCAACCATGACTCATAAAGGTTCTTATGACGCAGAAAAAGAAAGCACAGGAGATATTTCTCCGGAAGAAGTTGCAAAATTATTGGCAGCATCTGAAACTAACTCTGTTATTAGCAAATCTGTTGAAACCAAACCAAATTTAAATGATGGTAAAATGCAAATACCTACAAAACAAAGTATTAAACCTTCAAGTACTGTTACGTTTGATACACAAAAAAGAGAAATTACTGGCAATCGGTTTTCAACAATGGGTAAATCAGCTACTGTACAACAGC
>JBAZCJ010000069.1:0-7583 GCA_041671005.1 Candidatus Woesearchaeota archaeon
TTTACTGAAGAACTTGATCTTGGACCATTATTGCAAGTTGATACTGTCTTAATTTCCAGCAGACATTTATACAGAATGCCGTATTCATTGCATGAAAAATCAGGATTATGTTCTATTCCATTAGATCCAGATAAATTGTTAACATTTGAAAGAGATGCAGCAAGACCAGAATTTGTACAAGTCGCAATTCCTTTTTTGACAACAGAAAATGTAATACCTGGAGAAGCAACAAGATTTATTCTTCAAGCATTTGATTTTAATCCACAACAAGAACCAGAAAAAAAACAACGTGAATTTAATGAAGAAACATTAACAACTGCAATTCCTGCAGAATTCTTTCCCCCGTGTATAAAATGCGGATTGCAAGGAATGAAAGACGGCAAAAAAAGATTTATGTTTGCAGCAGTCAATTTTTTATTAAGCTGCGGATATGATTACACAGCATTAGAAGTGATTCTTGATGAATGGAACAAAAAGAATCCAGATCCTATGAGAGAAGTTCTTATCAAAGGCCAATTACGATATGCGGAGCAAACCAGGAAAAAAATTCTTCCCCCTAATTGCGACAATAAAGGATATTATGTTGATATGCAAATATGCAAACCAGATGGATTATGTGGAAAAATAAAAAATCCAGTACAATATGCAAAAAGAAGAGCATTTGTTGCAAACTTGCAAAAAGAAAACGCAGAAAAACCTGCATCTACACGTGCAAAATTAACAGAAGAACAAAAAGAAATGCGAAAACAGTTTAGAGATAAAGCGAAAGAAGATAATAAAGAAAAGAATGAATAATGTCAAAAGAAATTAATTATTAAAAAAATCTTACGGCAACCATGTTTTATGATTTTTCAATTTCTGCGGTAAATAATCACTAATAACAAAATTCAAACCATGTTGTGCAAGTGCCTGCTGTTCTGCTCTTTTACCCATATCAGCAAGTTGTTTCAATGCTCTTTGCCATTCCTTACTATTTTGACAAAAGGGATCATTTTTAATAACATCTTTAATTTTTTTCTTATCCACTTCTTTTAAAGGATGTGTTGGTAATTTATAATCAATAATATCTTGAGGAGTTATACCAATAAACTGTGCCTGAGGAACACAAAAAAATTCATTTATGTGTGCAGCATTTCCAGAACCAACTTTTAAAGTCCTGTAAATTGAGAAAAAACCATATGGATCACCGTCAGTAAAAACATAAACAGGTAATTTCCTTTCATCAGCAAGTCTTCTAATAAATCGTCTGCATGCTCGCGTAGGAACTCCACCCATGGAAACAAGAATACAATTTGCAGTTTTCCAATAATTATGTTTAACTAATCGTTGAAACATACCTGCAGTTTCTATTGCAAGAATAAATTCTGCGTTTGTTTCAAAACCTAAATGTTCTACAGAAACCGGAACAGAATATGCTCCTGAACCAAATTTAGTACAATCAATCCTTAATATTTTTCCATTATCATCTTTATCAAGAACAACAAGTTTTCCTGCAACAGCACCGCCCTTTTCTTCAGGAACAAAACCAATCTTTTCCCTGTTTGTCATAAGCATTGCTTCAATATCATCCATAACATTATCAGATTCTGGCTGTTCTAAAAATCGAGCATCTCCCCAATTTTTACTAACATAATACGCTTCTCTCTTTGTTGCAATATCATCATTTTTAATTAATTCTTTAGACATTGCCATCATACGCAAAGTTTGTGCAAATGTTTTTGCAGTTGACGCAGTTAATGTTCTCTCTTTTTCTTTTCCTACAAGTTCAAAATAACCTTTTTTTTCATCATATTTGACATTATTCAAAGAACGCAAAGGAATGTTCACAGAAGGGTTTTCTTTTTGAAGAATTGTATTGTAAATTCTTTTTGCAATATCCTGCATTTTTTTTAATACATCTTCTGCCATCATGTCACCTATTCATCATTTGATTGTTCTTCATCGTCATTCTTTTTTCCAATTTTTGCAAACTCTTCATCAAATTCTTCATTCTCTGCTTCTATATCTTCAATCTGACCACGTTTTCTTTCTAAAATCTCTTTTAAGCTTTCTTCAACTTTTGTTTTTTCAAAATCTTTAATTTCAATCAATTCACGAAGTGCATCTGCAATGTGAGGAATATACTTTTCAATATATCCTCTTTTTTTAAGTTCATCACCAATCCGTTTCTTTTTGTAAATGTAACTCCCTAACTTTCTTCCACATTCTTGTACTGCAAGTTTTACTTCTTTAATTATTTCTGGATAATGTGCAATTGCTTCTTTACTTTCAGATGTAAATGGAACCCAGACAGATGCAATATGAACAACAAGTGTTATTGGTGCAAGGGGCAATGCTCCAGTACTTTGAGATAATCCATAACTTCTCCAGTTTGTATTAATCAAAGATTTTGTTACTGCACAAGCTCCTTGTTGAAATAATAACGGAACTTTATTTGCAAAGCGTAACACTGTAATTGGTTCTTCTGCAGGTTGTTCTCCACCATATGCTAATGCACATTCAACAACAAATGGATTGCCTCTATAAACGCTTGGAGGTCGTGAACATGCACAATAAAATTCTGCATTAACTTCTTTTTTTAATCCCTTTTCTAATAATTCTTCTCCTATGGGAGTAATACAATCAGTAGGAGGTGCAATTATTTTTGTTTTTTTAATGCCTTCAACAAGTTTTTCAGTCGTCTCTCTAGAAACATCTGCAGGTTTCATATTTGGAAGTACTGCTGCATTAGAACAAATTTCTTTTGCAGTTCCTGGACCAACTCTGCTAAATTCAGATGTGAAAAAAGCTTGTAATGTTCTACTTTCTGTACTATGGAGCATATCCATTAAAACTCCTAATTCTACTCCATAAGGATGTGGTTTGATTTCTTGTGCTTTTCGTGGTTTTATTTCCGTTACGCGAGGAAATATAATTTGTTCTGCTTTAGGATTTGTATAAATAATTGTAGTATGTGGATTAACAATTGCAGTTTCTTTGAGATACTGATCAATAGATTGATTTCCTTTTTGATAACTTCCTTCCAGATCAATTTCAATACGCGTTCCATGTTCTTTTTCAGGCCACTCTTTTTCACTTTCTACTTTAATAAGGGGACTATTTGTTTTTGTATCTAACATAAGTTCCATGTAAATAGCAGGCCTATCTTTTGCAATTTTAGATGTAATTTTTGCTGGTTTTCCAGTTGTTAATTGGGCATACATAACTGCAGCACTAATACCAATTCCTTGTTGCCCTCTTGTTTGAGCAAGTTTATGAAATTTACTTCCGTATAATAATTTAGCAAAAATTTTAGGAATTTGCTTTTTAACAATACCCGGCCCATTATCTTCAATAATAATTCTAAATTTTTCTTCACCAATTTCAATAATTTCTACTTGAATTTCTGGAAGAATCTCTGCTTCTTCACATGCATCAAGAGAATTATCTACTGCTTCTTTAATTGCAGTAAGAAGTGCCTTTCGTTTATTATCAAATCCGAGAAGATGCCTATTTTTTGCAAAGAATTCTGCAACACCAATTTCACGCTGTCCTTTTGCTAATTGATTTGCAATAATTTTCGTATCTTCTTTCTCGTCTGTAGCGAGATGTGTCTGTTCCATGATTCTTTTGTATGCGAAGGATTTTATTTATAAGCTTTACGATTCACAATATTTTTATAGAACAAAACCTTGCATAAAGTTATGAAACATAAATACCTAACTTTAATTATTATTATCATATGTATTTTAGGAACAAGCTGTGCAGAAAAAGACGAAACAGAACAACAAACACCAGAAAACCTCTGTGGAGATGGTGTCTGCGATACAATCGAATTACAAAGAAATATCTGTCCAGAAGATTGTGAAAATATTCCTGATAATAATAATAAACCTGAACCCCCTATTACAGAAGAAACAACATACAATCAAGAAACATACGAATATCCATCCGTTGAAAAGGAAACTGAATGGACAACAGAGATAGAATACACTGAAAATTCTCAATCAGAAAAAACAGTCAATGGGATTGATCTATTAATTACAAACTATATTGTGAAAAATCCAACAACAGATGCAGAATTAGACACAACAATATATACACCAAAAGATGCATCAGCAACAAACAAATATCCTGCAGTTATTCTTGTTCCAGGAGGAACATTAGGTAAATCAAGTTTTAGTGAAACAAAAAGTCCATCAGGAATTTCAAAAGCAGAAACATATGCTTCTAACGGATTTATTGTACTTACTTTCAGCCCTGATGGAAGAGAAGAAAGTACAGGAACTGAACAATACAATGGATACAATGGTCAAGACGGATTATATGAAGAATATAGATTTTTGAAAGAATATGACGGCGTAGAAATAGATAATATGGGTCTTGCTTCTTTTTCCTATGGCGTTGCACTTGCATCTGGTATGTTAGGGCGATATCAACCAGAAATAAAATTTTATATAGAATGGGAAGGTCCTGTTGATAGATCCTATGTTAGTGTAGGATGCACAGGAATATCTCATGGAAATGCAGTTCAAGAAGGAATAGATTGCAATGATGAAGATTATTGGCAAGAACGAGAAGCAATGCGATTTGTTCCATATTTCCCTGTAGATTACTTTATTATTATGCAAAGTGAAGATGATCATGTTCAGCCAACAGTACAACACAGCGTCGACATGAACAATAGAGCAGTTCAATATCTTGATTGGACAAGAATTAATGGTCCTGAAAATGAAATCAACACTGAATATACTGTTGAGACATTACCTGTATTAACAGACAGAGAAATTGAAACAGAAATAGTTGAAATTCTTAAAGAATTATCTGAGTCTTAATAAGGTCAATAACTTTAAATACACTTTAATCTTCCCTACTTTCAATGGCAAACTATGAAATATTAAGAAAAATAGCTGCACAATTAAGATTAGAAAATATTAAAACAATTGCAACTGCCGGCAGTGGCCACCCTGGAGGCACACTTTCTATTATTGAACTTCTTACTATTCTTTATTTTGGAAAAGTCACTAAATATGATCCAAAAGATCCTGCATGGCCAGATAGAGATAGAATAATATTATCAAAAGGCCATTGTGCACCTGCATTGTATACAGCATTAGCATATGCTGGTTTTTTTCCAAAAGAAGAACTTATTACGTTAAGAAAATTTGGAAGCAGATTGCAAGGGCATACTGATTTAAATTTCAAAACTCCTGGTGTAGAAACATGCGGAGGTCCACTTGGTCAAGGATTAAGTCTTGCATTAGGAATGGCAATTGCTGCAAAATTAGATAACAGAAAAAATAGAATTTACACAATTATCGGTGATGGTGAATCTGCAAAAGGAAGCATTACTGAAGCAGCAAAAACAGCTGGTGTCCTGAAAATGGATAATATGATTGCATTTTTAGATTATAATAAAGTAGATCAAGATGGATTTGTTAAAGATGTACTTCCCTGTAATTTTGAACAAGAATGGCAAAGTTATGGATGGGAAGTATTTACTGTCAACGGAAATGACGTTGAACATTTGCAACAATGTGTTCTTCATGCACAAAGAATACAAGATGACTTTCACGTACCTATTTTAATTATTCTTGATACAATTAAAGGTGCAGGCATAAGTTTTATGGAAAATGCTGCATGGCAAGGAGATCCAACATGGCACGGCACTGCACCAAAAGCAGCGCACTATGAATCTGCATTAAAAGAATGTCAAGATCATCTTACTGCATGTGAACAATCGTGTCCATTGTCTACAGAAGAATATATTCAATCAGTTCAAATAACCCAAGGAGAAAAAAAAGCATACTCTTCTGAATATGTAGAAACAATTCTTCCACCACCACCTTTAAATTTATACCAAGAACCAACTGCAACACGAGATGCATTTGGCAAATACTTAACAGCATTAGGAAAAATAGACACACGAATTATTGCTGTGTCTGCAGGAGTTTCTGGCTCTGTAAAAATGGACGAATTTGCAAAAGAGTTTGGCACATTTACAGCAGAAAATCGTTCAGGACGATTTATACAAGTAGGTATTGCTGAGGCAAATATGGCAGGCGTTGCAGCAGGCCTTGCATTATGTGGAAAAAAACCATGGATAGCAACATTTGATATTTTTATTAAAGAATGTTTAAGTGTTATACGAAATGCTATTTGTTATGCAAATGTTGATGTAAAAATCATTGGCACTCATGCGGGCTTAGGTGTAGAATGGGATGGAGGATCACACCAATCAACAATAGTGCCTGGAATTATGGCAGATTTATTTAGAATGGAATGTTATGAACCTGCAGATGCTTATGAAACAGAAGAAATCATGAAACTGATATATATGCATAATGCTCCTGCATATATGCGATTAACAAGACAAAAATTACCATTATACGAAAAAAATGCATTACAGTATGGTCAAGGAGCACGAATAATTAAAAATACTTCATATCCCCATGTCCTCATTCTTGGTTCAGGAGCTGTTCTTGATAATGCATTACAAGCATCACTGCTTCTTGAAAAAGAAGGAATACAAACATCTGTTATAGATGTGTTTAGTATTTCTCATCTCAATTCAGAAGAGTTTAGAGAAATAATTCCAGAAAATATTTTATTATGTACTGTTCATGATGCGCATCATAAAATTCTTGCAAGAGAAGTTGCATATAGCCTTATGCAAATAGGTCAAACAAATACCTTAATCAGCTTAGGCATGAAAGAATTTGGAGAATCTGGTTCACTACAAGATCTTTACAAAAAACATCATTTAACACCTGAACAAATTACAAATATAATCAAAGAAAACATGAAAAAAATGTGATAAGTTCTTTAACAAGTTTTATAAATAATTGGGAGTTTCTTGAGCATACCGAAAAAAGAATTCCCATAAAAAATGGAGAAAAAATGAGGGTAAGAAAATGACAATGCAACCAATAAACAACAGAGTGATTGTAAAACCAAAAAAAGAAGAAAAAACTGCAGGCGGAATATATCTTCCTGAAAGTGAAGAAAAAAGCACAGAAGGAACAGTTGTTGCTATCCCTCAAATGGACAAATGCCCTGTTACAATCGGGGACAGAGTACTTTATGAAGCGTTTGCAGGAACAGAAATCACAATCAATGGAGAAAAACTCCTAATAATTAAAGTTGAAGACATTTTAATAAAAATGTACTGAGGTGGAATAATGGCTAAAATAATTATTTTTGATCAAGAAGCACGAACAAAATTACTTGCAGGTGTTGATAAACTTGCAAATACTGTCAAGGTCACTCTTGGCCCAAAAGGAAAAAATGTTATTCTTGGTAAAAGTTACGGCAGTCCAACAGTCATTAATGATGGAGTCACAATTGCAAAAGAAATTGAACTTGAAGACCCATTTGAAAATATGGGTGCACAATTATTAAAAGAAGTTGCATCAAAAACACAAGATGTTGCAGGAGACGGTACAACAACTGCAACAGTGCTTGCGCAAGCAATGGTCCGAGAAGGACTCAAAAACATTGCAGCAGGTGCAAATCCTACTGATGTAAAAAAAGGCATTGAAAAAGCAACAAAAGCAATCGTCAAAGCCATACAATCTAAAAGTGTTGAAGTAAAAACAAAAGAC
>JBAZCJ010000070.1:0-7454 GCA_041671005.1 Candidatus Woesearchaeota archaeon
ACGTTGTTCAATAATCTCTTTATGTTTCATTGTTGCTGATGGATCAAATTTCCATGAATTTGAACAAATATGGAGAGGAATTTTCCGAGCAAATAAAAGCTCTGCAAACATACCAGAACCTATTTTATTATAAATTGCATAGGAAGTAATAGCGTCACTACCAAACAAACAAAGATGTGCATTTTTCATAGCAACGCCTGCAGCACTATCAACGTAATACCTAACAGAAATTCCTGCCGCTGCAAGTTCTGTTGCAGTTTTCCTTCCTTGAAAAAGAGGCCGAGTTTCAGTATTGTGAACAACAAATTTTTTTCCTTGTTTTTTTGCTTCTATAAGAACACCAATTACAGCTGAAGAATGACAATGAGTATAAATTATAGAATTATGTCGAATCTTTGCCGCACCCAACTTTACAATACGTTTTTTTGCATGTTCAAAAAAATTAATAACTTCTGTAACTCGAGAAGAAATACCTGAATAAAATTCATGATCATCTGTATATGAATAAATATTATCAAAAACATAAGTCAATGCATTACGAAGACAAGGTTCTGTTGGTCGTGTTGCAAGCAACTGCTTTCGTGCATCAAATAATTCAGCAAGCAAGGCTTCTCTTGTTACTGTACGAGATTCTTTTATAATAAGTAAAAGAGAAGAAACCCCTTCACGAGCAACTGCTTCTGCCCCTTGTATGTGAAGATCCTTAATTTGTCTAACTACTTCGTGAAATTTCATAGTATAAAAAATAAAAAATTATTTTCGGCGTTTCTTTTTCTTAACACCTAATTTTCTCTCAATAAGTGTTTCTTCACGCTCTATTTTCATTTCTTCAGCTGCAATACGTCGTGCGATTTTTTCAATATTTAAATCAACACGTGCAATGCGTCGCTCAAGTAGGACAAGAATGCGCAAACTATATACAATTGCTGCAAGTGTACCTACGATAATTGCAAGAATAATTACTTCCAATGAAACCCCTTCTGCTACCATAATTAACCCTCCTTTCTTAATTTTATATGTAAGGGGATATAAAAAGCTTTCTTTTTACTTAAGAAAAGTAACAAAAACAACACAAATTTATTTTTTACACCCCCTCCCCATCATTTCCTATGGAAACAACAAATAATCAATACACATACTCCCTACAATCATAATAAAAATATTAAATGTATAAATAAATACATATTATTATTAATAAAAAATAATTAATTAAATATAATAAATTATTATCACATATTCTCTCAAATAAATATCTAAATAAATAAATATTTATTTTTTATTTCGTTTTTATAATTTATATTTTAATTTAAATTATAATATTTTTATTTTGTTATTTTCCATATGAAATTTTTTTATTATTTTTTTTAATCTTTTTATTTATTTTATTTCTATATAGAAAATAATAATATAATAATATATATTATAATAAATATATTATTATATAATAACAAAAACTAAAAAAGCCATAATAACTATTATAAAGTAAATAAAAACATAATTTAATATATATTAATAATAAAAAAACAACAACCCTTAAAACAAACAACAACATTTTTCCATACGAAACTAAGGGGGGTGTACAACAAAATAAAAAAAGAGTTCCATTGTATGCTCTTAAATTTCCTATGGAAAAGAGGTAAAAAAACATTAGTTCAAAAACTATATAAACCTTTATTTCTCATGGAATTATATGGACGAAAACATTAATAATATTTTTGAAAAATTTCTTAGTAGAGATTCTGTATTCAAAGATAAAAAAGTCCTTCAATCCTCATATACACCAGATGCATTACTTCACAGGGATGAAGAAATAAACACTCTTGCCAAAATTTTAGCACCAGCATTACGAAAAGAAAGGCCTTCAAACGTATTTCTTTATGGTAAAACAGGCACAGGAAAAACTGTTACAGCAACATATACTACAGGAGAAATAATAAAACACGCAGAAAAGAAAAATATACCATTAAAGGTTGTATATGTTAATTGCAAATTAAATAGAATAGCTGATACTGAATACAGAGTTATTGCACAGTTAGCAAGAGAATTTAATAAAGAAATTCCTGCAACAGGTTTACCGACAGATGAAGTGTATAAAATTTTTTTTAATGCAATTGATGAAAAAGAACAAATTATTATTTTTATTTTAGATGAAATTGATCAATTAATTAAAAAAGTTGGTGATGAGATTATTTATAATTTAACAAGGATTAATACAAATCTCAAAAAAAGTCAAATTTCCCTTATTGGTATTTCTAATGATCTCGTATTTACAGATAATCTTGATCCTCGCGTTAAGTCTTCTTTAAGTGAAGAAGAAATTATTTTTCCACCTTATAATGCATTACAGCTTCAAGAAATTTTAAGAAGAAGAAGTACCGCTGCGTTTAAAGAAAATGTAATTCAATCAGGGGTGCTTGAAAAATGTGCTGCGTATGCTGCACGAGAACATGGTGATGCGCGCCGTGCACTTGAACTTCTGCGTGTTGCTGGTGAAATTACAGAGCGTAATGGTGAACAACAATTAAAAATAGAGCATATTGATCTTGCAGAAGAAAAAATTGAGCGAGATAGAGTTATAGATATTGTTAAAACACAACCGCGGCAACAGCAAACAACATTATATACTATTTTTTCTTTGTATAATGATCAAAAGTCAATAATTTATACAGGAGATGTTTATGATGTGTACAAATCTATCTGTGGTAAGGTTGGATTATATCCTTTGACTCAACGAAGAGTTTCAGATATTATTGCAGAACTTGATATGCTTGGAATTATTAATGCAAAGGTTGTTTCAAAAGGTCGTTTTGGTCGTACACGTGAAATTTCTGTTGCAATTCCACAATCAGTAAAGCCTAAAATAATGACAATATTACAACAAAGTTTAGGATTAGCATAAGGGGTTTTGATTTTAATGATAGCTGCAAAAGAATTAATAACCTTTCTCTTGAGTAAACAAATTGTAGTCACAAGTAAAAATCTCTCTCTACTTAAAAAAAAAGATGAAGAATCATTAGGAAAATTATTTGAAATAATAAAAATGAGTTCAGAAGATGAAATAAAAAAAATACTTTCCTCGATGATAGAAGAACCAAAAAATGATGAGGTATCTGGTGCTGTTTCTGTTATATATTCTTGCGCAATAAAAAATACAAGAACAACCTTTACAGATTTTGTTTCATATTTTAATGCACGCTATAAATATATTGAAAAGATTTTGCGTAATAGACAAGAGTTACAAAATGTCACCTCTATTCGTCGTGTAAGTCAAAAAGATGAAAAAGAACAAGTTGCTGTTATTGGAATGGTAAAGAAAATTAATGAAACAAAAAATAATAATATTATTGTGACTGTAGAAGATCAAACAGGAGAAATTAATCTTCTTATTTCTAAAAACAAAAGAGAAGTTTTTGATTCCGTAAAAGTATTAGTATTGGATGAAATTATTGGGGCAGTTGGAGTTTCAGGAAAAGGAATAATTTTTGTCAATAAAATTTTATACCCTGATATTCCTGTCTATAATGAGTTAAAAAAATCACCTGTGGAAGAATATGCTATCTTTTTATCAGACTTTCATGTAGGTTCTAAACAATTTTTAGATCAAAGCTTTGAAAAATTTCTTAGATGGATAAATAATGAAATAGGTGATGAAAAACAACGAGAGTTGGTAAAAAAAATAAAATATATTTTTATTATGGGTGATATTGTTGATGGTGTTGGTATCTATCCTGGTCAGGAAAAAGATTTAGAAATAATAGATATTTATGACCAATATACAGAAGCAGCACGTCTATTAAGTAAAATTCCAAAACACATGCAGCTTATTATTTGTCCAGGGAATCATGATGCAGTTCGTATGGCTGAACCTCAGATGCCATTTTATGAAGATATTGCAAAACCTATATATGATTTACCTAATGCACTTATTGTTAGCAACCCATCATGGGTTACAATTGGTGCCCAAGAAGGATTTCCAGGGATTACAGTGTTGTTGTATCATGGGTATAGTTTTGATTATTATATTGCAAATGTGGATGATATCCGAAATAATGGGGGGTATGATAGAGCTGATTTAGTGATGAAATTCCTCTTACAAAAACGTCATCTTGCACCAACACATGCATCATGTTTGTATATTCCTTATGCTGAACATGATCCATTAATTATTTCAAAAATTCCAGATATTTTTGCAACAGGTCATTTACATAAAACATCTGTTTCAACATACAGAAATGTAACATTAATTTGTGGTAGTTGTTGGCAGGGAAAAACAGCATTTCAAGAAAAAGTAGGTCATAATCCAGAGCCTGGCAGAGTACCTCTTGTAAATTTACAAACAAGAGAAATGAAAATATTGAGGTTTGGAGAATAAAATGGCAGAATCAGAACGTATGCAAATGTATTTTGATAAAATTGAGAAAGAAGTATTGCAGAGTTATGATATTGCAAATGCCGGGAGACAAAAAGGATTTGATCCTGATAATAAAGTAGATATTAAACTTGCAAAAAATATGGCAGAACGAGTTGAAGGATTGATAAGTGTTGTTGCACCACAGTTAGTAGGTTCAGGAGTAACGCAGCGTATTATTGACTTGGAAATAGAATATTCTCCACTAGATTGGCGTGTTGCCTTAAAAATAGCATTAGAGGTTGCACAAGAAAAATTTTGTAAATTTAAAGATAAAGTAGAAGCAATGGAAGTTGGCATTCGTACAGGTTTCGCGTATCAAACAGCAGGTATTGTTGCTGCACCATTAGAAGGATTCACACATCTGATGATCAGAAAAACTTATGATGATAAAGAATATTTTGTTCCGTGCTATGCTGGACCAATCCGTGGTGCAGGAGGAACTGCTGCGGCATTTTCGTTATTACTAACAGATTATATTCGTGTTCATATGGGCTATGCAAAATATGATCCTTCAGAAAAAGAAATAAGTCGATACAAAACTGAAATTTATGATTATAATGAACGTGTAACAAATCTGCAATATCTTCCATCATTAGAAGAACTTGATTTTCTTATGAGGCATCTTCCAATTCAAGTTGATGGTATTCCGTCTGAAACAATTGATGTTTCTAATTATAAAGACACGCCGAGAGTTGAAACGAATAAGATCAGGGGAGGTATTTGTTTAGTTTTAGCAGAAGGACTTTCACAAAAAGCACCAAAACTTTGGAAACGTTTAGAAATTTGGGGAAAAGAATTTGGGTTGGAGTGGGAATTTTTAGGTGAGTTTTTGAAGCTTCAAAAAAATATTAAATCAAAAAAGAAATCAATAGATGGTATAAAGAAAGAAAAACTTTCTCCAAATTATACATTTATTGCAGATCTTGTTGCAGGCCGTCCTGTTCTTACAATGCCTATGGCAAATGGGGGATTTAGATTACGTTATGGTCGTTCACGTACATCTGGATTTTCTGCTGCATCAATTAGTCCAGCAACAATGGCTGTATTGGATAAGTTTATTGCAATTGGAACTCAATTAAAAGTTGAGCGACCAGGAAAAGCAGCAGCAATTACTTCATGTGACACAATTCATGGTCCAGTTGTGCTTTTAGAAGATGGTTCTGTAAAAATTATTGAGTCTCCTGATGAAGTAAAAGGATGTAAGGTGAAAGAGATTTTATACATGGGTGATATTTTATTTAATTATGGTGATTTTTCTGAAAATGGCCATATTCTTATTCCCTGCGGATATAATGAAGAGTGGTGGGTTCAGCAGTTGAAAAAAGAGATGCAAAAAAATAATGAGTCTCTTTCTAAAGAAAAAAGACAGTGGTACATTGAACCAAATCAGTACAAACCATTCAAAGAGATGAAGGATATAAGTAAAAAATATAATATTCCTTTGCATCCTCGGTATATCTATTTTTGGGCTCAAATAACTCAAGAACAATTTTATGAGTTCCTCATGCATTTATCGTCAATAAAAATACTCTCTGAAAAGATAACTATTCCATTCAAAGGAACTATTAAAAGAACAATGGAAGTTTTAGGTATACCTCACCTTTTTGTTAATAATGAGTTTATTGTTGTTGAAAAAGATGATGCCGAAGCATTTTTATTTTCATTTGGAATAACAACATACGATGATGTTGTAAAAACACAATTACAATATAATCCAGCACATTCAATTATAGATAACATTTCTTTATTTATGGGGATTTCAATTAAGGATAAAGCGGGAACATTTATTGGTGCACGAATGGGTAGGCCTGAAAAGGCAAAAATGAGAGAGTTAACTGGATCGCCCCACACATTATATCCTGTAAGCAGTGAAGGGGGCAGGTTACGTTCGTTTCAGTCTGCACTTGAAGCAAAAAAAATTACAGCAGATTTCCAATCATTTACTTGTCCGCAATGTGGAAAAGAAACGGTTAATAGTGCATGTGAGAAATGTTTGTGTAAGACAAAAAAACATTATTTTTGTAAGCAGTGTGGAAAAATTCCAGAAAGTGAATGTAAAATACATGGTAAAGCAAATGCATATCACAAGTGTGAAGTTGCAATTGTCGATGAATTTCAAAGCTGTATGCAATACATGGGTATTGAAAATCCTCCCCCACTTATTAAACGAATTCGTTGTACAAGTAATGAAGACCATGTTGCAGAATATTTAGGAAAGGGAATTTTACGTGCAAAACATGATGTTTGTGTTAATAAGGATGGCACAGTTCGTTATGATATGAGTGAACTTCCTTTAACGCATTTTAAACCAATAGAAATTGGAACGTCTGTTGAAACATTAAAAAGATTAGGGTATGAAAATGATAGTGATGGAAATCCATTAGAGAGCCAAGAACAAATATTAGAAATGTTTCCTCAAGATATTATTTTACCTGCAGCAACAGATGCATTGGATGAACCATCAGATGCTGTACTTTTTAGAACTACTTTGTGTATTGATGAAATGCTTGAAAAGATCTATAAACTGCCGAGATTTTATAATCTTACAAAAAAAAATGAATTAGTTGGTCACCTCACCATTTGTTTAGCCCCTCATATTTCTGCAGGAATTGTTGGGAGAATTATTGGTTTTTCAAAAACTCAAGGTTTTTTTGCTCATCCTTTATTTCATGCAGCTTTGAGAAGAGATTGTGATGGCGATGAAGCGAGTGTTAGTCTCTTAATGGATGGTCTTCTTAATTTTTCACGACGATATCTTCCCGCACGAATTGGTGCAAGAACAATGGATGCACCATTGGTTTTAACTTCAAAATTAATTCCTACTGAAGTTGATGATCAAGCATTAGGTCTTGATGTTGTATCAGAATATCCTTTAGAGCTTTATGAGGCAGCTGCTGAATATAAAAATCCATGGGACGTAAAAATAGATCAGATAAAAAATAGAGTTAATACTCCGTTACAATATGAAAATATGGGGTTTACTCATCATACATCTAACATTAATAATGGAGTTACATGTTCTGCGTATAAAGAATTACCGTCT
>JBAZCJ010000071.1:0-3833 GCA_041671005.1 Candidatus Woesearchaeota archaeon
TGCTGTTTTCCAAAACTTTTTTCAAGATTTTTAATAGAAATTATAATATCTTCTGTGTTCATGGTCGTTTTAGCAATACAATAATGGTTCTATACTGATTGCATCATCCACGACATTATATGTTGTAAAAATACTGTAAAATGTGTTTATTGCAATAATATCTTCTGTTGTAAGATCATTGCATGTTTTGTAATCTGCTAAAGGAACTTTTGTAATAATATCATCTGTTAATGCTGTGTATTTTTTTAAGTATTGTTTGTATTCTTCAGGATTTTCATTTATTTCATTAATTGTTTTTTGAAGAATTGCGATAACTTTGTCTGTTGTTTCTGGATTTTGTACTGCAAATTCTGTATTAACAACATCTGCTCCAGGCCAGAAAGGATCAGCAATATATTCTTTTGCTGGTGCTGTTATCATTATTTTTCCTGTTCCTGCTTCTATTATTGTTGTAGGAATTGGTTCAAGAGCAAGCAAGGCATCTATTTGTCCAGATGCAATTGTTTGTACTTGTATCGTTCCAGGTAATTCTACAATTGTTACATCAGTGTCCATGTTTAATCCATTTTTTGCAAGAAGATCTCTCGTAATTGTTCTCCATTGTATTGTTCCTGCAAGAATCCCAAATTTTTTTCCTTTTAATTCTGCAATTGAAGTGATTGTGCTGTTTATCGGAATAATGATATCTTCTATAGAATTGTTATTCATTTCTCCATTGATTGCATAAATTTTTACTTTTCCAGGATTTTTACTATTTGCAATACCTATAATTCCCATTCCCATGGCAGAGCCAAAATCTAATTGGTCTTGCATTATTGCATCGACTAATTGGTTTGGCGCTTCAAACGGAATTGCTTCTACTTCGATTTTAGCATCTTTAAAATATCCTTTTTCTATTGCCACATATAACGGTAATGAATGAACAATTGGTAAATATCCTATTTTTACAGTTTCTTGCTTTTGTGTACATGCATTAAGTGCAAAAATTAGAAGAATGCCGATGATTATACTGATAATTTTTTTGTTCATGTTTCTATCTTGTTCTATAGAATGAAGTGTCTACATAAATAAACTTCTATCCCCTTAGGGGGTCGTAATATTTATATAGCACATATGCTTCTTTTGTGCTATGAATGCGTTTACGCTTCAAGATGTTGGATTAACAAAAGGAGAATCTGCAGTATATCTTACATTATTGCGTCTTGGGCAGTCAAAAACAGGACAATTATCCAAAGAAGCAGGTGTTTCATCATCAAAGGTTTACAAGATACTTGATAGACTGGAGAAAAAAGGACTTGCTGGACATGTATTGCAGGGAAAAGTAAGGTTTTTTACTGCAATGAATCCTGAACGATTATTAGATTATGTTAATGCTAAAGAAAAACAACTTGAAGAACAGAAATCAACTATTAAAGAAATGCTTCCACTTCTTGAACAGGAACGATTATTATCAGGATTGAAAAGTGAAGCTGCGATTTATAGTGGATTTAAAGCAGTAACTAACTTATTTCGAAGTATAATTGATGAATTAAAAAAAGGTGATACTTATTATGTTATTGGTGCATCTTATGGAGATGTTCCAGGGTTGCGCGCTTTTTTCCATCAGCATCACCAGCGACGGGCAGACAAAGGAATTTTTTTGAAAATGCTTGCAAACGATGGTGTAAGACTTGAGAAAACAACTGCATTGCATTCAGATGTTCGATTTTTGCCTAAATATTTGATTACACATATGCAGATTTTATTTTATAGAAATAAAACATATATTATTCTTTGGGCTAAAAATCCTGTTGCATTTTACATTGAAAGTTCTGAGATTGCTCGAAGTTACAAAGTTTATTTTGATTCTTTCTGGAAGAAAAGTTTGAAGTGATTGAAACGTTTTTTTTGTGCATAAATTTTAAAAGAAATCTTCTTTCCCCTTCTTTATGATTACTTCAATTAAAATTGGAAAGGGGTTTAGTAAATTTATTCCACGCCAGACAGATAGGGAACCTGGGATTATAGGATTATTATGTGAGCATCGCTATTATCCTGTTGATGTATTTCCTGAAGGACATGTTCTTGATACAAGTAGTCCTCTTGTGGTTATTATTGGTGACAATGGAACAGGAAAGTCAACATTGCTTCAAAGAATAAGTAGTCATGACATAGAAGCAACATGTGACACATGCGATACATATAATGTTGGTCTTGTATTTGGTTATTTAAAACAACCAGTATTACCTGGTTATTCGACTGGTCAAATTTCAGAAGAAATGATTATGTCCCAAGGAACGTATAAATTACATTGTCTCGAAGAAAAATTAAAGATGTATGAAACTGGTTGTGGTGTAGATGTTTTACTTTTGGATCAACCTGAAGATTTTATATCATTAAGAAATAAAAGGAGAGTAATAGAACGAATTACTAAACTAGCATTTGAAAAAGGTGTGCAAGTTTTTGTCGCAACACATGATGAAAGGTTTTTAGGTATTTCAGGTTCAAGAATAATCAATCTAGATGAAAGACCAGCACGTTCTTATAATGCTTCAGATTTTGATGTAAACAAATATATGATTTGATTTGTGTGAGCATGTTGGCATTATATAAAAACATATAAATTACATACGATTCGTTCTTATCATGAAATGTGAAATATGTAAAGGAACTATTCCAGAGCTTTTTTTGAAAAAGATTGTTGGAACATATGTGAAGGATGCAAAAGGTAAGAAACATTTAGTTTGTAGTAACTGTCAAAGAAATCTGAAAGAGAAAAAAAATATTCTGGAAAAAGTGTAAATATTAAATCATTATGCCTCTGTGGCTTAGTAGCTATAGCGGCGCTTTCGTAAAGCGCAGGTCGGGGGTGCAACTCCCCTCAGAGGCTTTTCTCCCATAACTATTAAAAACAATCATTCAATTCTTACAGTCATGAATCAAGATACAGAAGCATTAATTAAACAAGCAG
Organism: Candidatus Woesearchaeota archaeon; assembly: GCA_041671005.1. GTDB lineage: Archaea > Nanobdellota > Nanobdellia > Woesearchaeales > DSVV01 > JACRPI01. Next base: position 2,951 of record JBAZCJ010000071.1, read on the forward strand.
ACATTGTTTTCAAACAGTATTTTCCTGCAACTACATGGTTTGAAAGAGCAATTTTCTTTAGTTGGTGGTGTGGGATTAGAGATTGTCAGTTTTGTTATATGTCAAGTCAAAAAAATTCAAACAAAGAATATTCTATCAGGCATGAAGCAAGTATTTTAGCAGAAGTATGGTTATGCAAAAAATTAGGATGGGAAATTGGCTTTTTTACAGGAGGTATTAATGCTTTTTCAACAGATAAAGTATTGGATATGTTACAAAAGATTAATGTAATTTATGGTAAAGTTTGGCTGAGTGTTGGACCATTATCAAAACCACTTTTAGAAAAATACAAACCATACATAAAAGGTATTGTTGGCTCTACTGAAACAATTAATCCTATCTTACATAAAAAAGTATGTCCGTCAAAACCATTAGAACCATACTACAAAATGTTTGAAACAGCACATGAATTAGGATTAGAAACAGCAATGACATTTATTGTTGGTTTAGGAGAAACAAAAGAAGATTTTCCTTTACTTGCAGATGTTATTAAAAAATACTATATTAGTAAAATTCATGTATATGGATTAATTCCTCATGAAGGAACAGTATTTGCTCATGCACAAGCACCAACTGCAGAAGAACAGGTATGGTGGATTGCACAAATACGAATTGCATTTCCAACTATAGATATTCAATGTGGAATTTGGTCAGATAGAATTGAACGGACACATATTTTATTGAAAGCAGGAGCAAATTCTATTTCTAAATATCAAGCAATAAAATTGTTTGCTAAACAACCCTCTGTAAACATAGAAACAGAAGCAGAAAAAGCAGGAAGAATATTTACAGGAACATTAACAAAATTACCTGAATTAAACATTAATGAAATTGATGCATATAA
>JBAZCJ010000071.1:3843-7358 GCA_041671005.1 Candidatus Woesearchaeota archaeon
CTGAACAATTAACACAACAAGTAAAAATTAAAGCAGAACAGTATATTGCAATTATGAAAAAGAATTTTACTCATATCGTAAAGCATCAATAGGCTTCATTTCTGCTGCTCTATATGAAGGGATAATTCCTGCAATTATTCCAATAATAAATGAAAATAAAATTACTCCACCGATAAACCAAACATCAATTTGCACTTTAAATAAACTATACCCTGCTAATGTTGCACCTATTTGAATTATATATGAAAAGATTGTACCAATAATTACACCAATAACTCCTCCGGTAATACCCATAATTCCTGCCTCTGTAATAAAAAAGTACAGAATTGTTCCTTCTGTTGCACCAATTGCTTTCATAACTCCAATTTCTTGTGTTCTTTCCATTACTGCAGTAAACATGGAATTCATAATTCCAATAGCACCAACAACAAGAGAAATTGCAGCAATTGCTCCTAATACTAATTGAATTACTCCAAGCATTGCACCTATTCTTTTTAATAATTGTTCTGGCGTAAAAACATCAAATTCATCTTCTTGCATAGATTTTAATAATTCTTCTTCAATTTTCGCACCTACAGCTTCTGTATCAACTCCAGATGTTGTTTGAACAATAAATACATTCACAAAATCTTCTTTGTTAAATAATATTTTTGCGTCATTTAATGGAATACTTATCCTACTATCTGCTTCTGTTCCTGAATTTTCTATAATTCCTACAATTTTGAACTTTTGACCATTAATGAGAATAGTGTTTCGTACACTTATCTCTTTGTTAAATATTTCATGAGCAATTTTATAGCCAATAACTGCAACACCCTGTTCTCCGGAATTAAAATAACGACCTTCTTCGGTTTTAAGATCCATATCAAGAAACGCTTGGCCACTAAGTTTTGTGTCATAACTTTCTACCATACAAATTTCATTTTTTTTATTATATTCAACACTGGCATAATCTATCATTACAGGATTTGCATATTCAACTCCGTTGACATTTTCTATTTTATCTTTTAAATCAATAGATAGCCCTAAAGATCCAGAAGGAGGACCAGTTAACCCTCCTGGGACAACACGAATAGATGAGATTCCCATTTTTTCAAATTGATATTGTACAGCACTGTTCATACCCCTACTTAATGTGACAAGACCTACTAATGCAGCAACACCAATAATGATCCCAAGAATAGTTAATATTGTTCGGACTTTTCGTGCTTTCATATTATTAATAGTATACATAAAATAGTCTTGTATCATGTTTTTCTTAAAACCTCAACAATTTGTTTTTTCATTGCTATTCGTGCAGGCAAGAATCCTGCAAAAATTCCAAAGATTACTGCAAATGTAATGCTTCCGCCAATTAAATAAGGGTCAGCTGTAATAATTAATAGTTTATACCCTGATAATTCTGCTCCAAATTGTGCAATTTTTGCAATACCAAATCCGAAAATGATACCAATAACTCCTCCTAAAAATCCAACAATTGCTGCTTCTGTTAAAAATAAAATTAAAATAACTCTATTTCGTGCACCAATTGCTTTCATAATTCCTATCTCTTTTTTTCTTTCTAAAACAGAAGTATAAATGGAATTCATGATTCCTATTCCACCAACAACGAGAGATATTCCAGCAATTGCGCCTAAAATTGTGTTTACAATTGAAAGAATTGTTGAAAATTGTTGAAGGAGTTGGTCTGGTGTAACAATATCAATAGTATCTTCTCCCCGTTTTTTTTCTAAAATTCGTGTTGCTTTTTTTGCAATTTCTGTTAAATCAGTATTTTTTGCAACTAATTCAATCACACTAACTTGGTCTTTCTTGTTTAGTAATTCTTGCGCTGTTTCTATTGGCATTTGAACAGTGTTATCATCTTCAGGACTACCGATTTCTTCTAAAATTCCAACTATTTTAAATCGCTGTCCTTTAATATTTAAATTTTCATTAAGGTGTATTTCTCTTCCAAAGGTATCTGTTGCAACTTTATACCCAATAATTACACTATATTTTTCACCACTTTTGAAAAGTCTACCTTCTTGAATTTGAAAATCTACGTCTTCCCAACGTTTGTCAAGATTATCAGTTACTGTTCCAAAGAGTGAAAGTATTTCTGTTTTTTTATTATATTCGACACTTACACGATCTTGAAGATAAGGATTGACCCATTCAAATTCACCCATTCCTTCCAAAAGATCAACATCATTTATTGTTAAACCACTTTGAAAATTTGTAATACTTGAACCTTTTGCAGTAACATATAATCTGTTAGTTCCAATTTTTTTAAATTGTTCTTTAACTCCATTTTCAAGGCCTTGACCTATAGAAATTAATGCAAAAATAGTTGTAATTGCAATGACTATTCCTAAAACAGTTAATGCTGTTCGTAATTTTCTCTGTTTAATGTTAGTATATGCTATCTGCAGATACTCGGCAGGTCTCACAGTTTCAGCCTTTTTTTACTTTTTTGGCCCTCTTCCACCAATACCAGCCTCCAGCAGCAACACCTAAAAATATAATTATAATTAACCATAAAGAACTGCCTTGAACTAATCCATAACGTTTTGCCTGCCATGAAGAAAACATGTTCATATTAACAGTAATTTCCTCATCATAATTTACATTATATGTGTCTTTGTATAATAATCTAAATTGTAATGGTAATTCTTTTGTATAATCATTTGCATAAATATTAAATTGTGCAGTTTCATAATCATCGCTTTCTAGATTTCCAATGTATACTGTATCTGTTGAGAGTACAGTGTAATATTCAGATGGTAACAGCATTAATGTTGCATAATTGATATTTGAAACACCAATATTTGAAAGACTCATTACTATATTTCCAGATTGGCCTTCTGTATATACTTCTGTTTCTTCAAGATTTAATACATATTCTGGCTCAGCATCAACAACTATTGAAATATATGTTGTTTTTTCATATGCATTATTTCGTAAATCATTATACGTCATTTTTACAGGAATTTCATACACTTTTACTTTTGCATCTGGCGTAATAATTAAATCGAATGTAACATTTACACTCTCTCTGCCATTGATTGTAGAAATTACTGCTTCATTACTTGTTTTATATGGTGATATTTCAGTTGTTTCATCAAGATTAAGAGTTATTGTTGCATCATTAATAATACTATTACCGTTATTTGCGATTACTAAGGTTACTTGTGTTTCTTGACCTGGAGCAGTACGTTCTGGATTTGTTTTTGTTTCTGCTATAACAACATTTGTTGCTCTTCCACCAACTTTTATATTAAATGCGTCAAACTCAATCCAATCTCCTCTGCTGATGCCTCCTTCTGTTCTATATGCAAGCCGTAAATCGTATTCTCCATCTTTAACTTCTTTATCTACTAATATTTTGTAGGTAATTGTACTTTCTCCTGTAATCATTTTTGTTGAGTCGTATACAGGAACATCTCCAACAGATTTGATTTCATCTTCATTATTTGCTAATGTAAAAGGGTATTCTGCAATTATTTGAAATTCTGTGCTTTTTGCAATGCTTG
>JBAZCJ010000072.1:0-7195 GCA_041671005.1 Candidatus Woesearchaeota archaeon
ATTGCTAACTTTGCTAATTCCGGTATTTTTTCTGCTTTTGCTCGTGGCATAACGGAAATTGCAATTTCTTGATGTGTTGCAAGAAGATCATTTGCTTTATTGATATACTGTTGTATTTTTTCTCTGTCAAAATTCTCGAGATTAAAATCAACTCGTGATTGCTGAAGATCTAATTGATTTCCTGTAATCAATGCACCTGCTTCTTTAACAAAAACACTGCTGAGTACATGACATGCTGTATGCATACGCATAATTGTATATCTTCGTTGCCAGTCAATAATTCCTCTAACAATGTCTCCTGAGTTTAATCCTTTTTCTGAAACTTGATGAATAATAAAACCTTCTTTTTTTACTGTATTGAGAACTATGTATGTTGTATCGTTGATTGTAAGAGTTCCTGTATCCCCAATCTGACCGCCACCTTGCGGATAAAATACAGTTTTGTCAAGAACAATTTCATTGTTATTTGAACTGACTACTGTTGCTTCAAATTCTTTGATGTAACTGTTTTTAAGGTATAAAAGTTCTGTCATTATTATCAGATTTGTTCTTTTGTTTAAATTATTTGTGAATCTAAATTTTAAACCCATTTTCCTGCAAAATAGGAATAATTTTTTCGATAGGTAATGCATAATGCAAACCGTTAGATCCATTGACTCTAGCACAATGCCTAAAATAAAATTGACTGCCAATACTAAACCCACCTGAACAGAGATACGCATGTGAATCTGGATCATTAAGATAGGTATTAATTGCATCATCAGACATTGGCAAAAACTCAAAATGCAGTTCTTCAACACCACTCCACATTTTATCTGTTTTTGCATTAACAACACACCAGCCTGTAATCTGTACATCTTTTCCATTAGATGCTGCTTTAATCATTTCAATCGCATGTTCCCTTGATTTTGGCTTTCCCAACACAATCCCATTACGCAAATTTACTGAATCTGAACCAAGAATAAGTGCATCTGTATTTGCATATTTTTTTGCAACTGCTTTTGCTTTTAATTCTGCAAGCTTTAACACCCGCTGATGAGGATCTGCTATTGTTTTGTTTATTGGTTCTTCATCAACATCAGGTACATCAATAATATATTGTATTCCTACTTTATCAAGTAATATTTTTCTAATCCATGAGTTCGAAGCAAGAATTAATTGCATAAAAAAAGAGAAAATTTTTGATTTTATAAAGATTTATATAATGCCAGATACTTTTCTGCTTCTATATCTTTGCCTTTTATATTTAGACTAAATGGTTTTTTTAAAAAAATTTCCACTCGTTTTTTCAGTTCTCCTGGTTTTTTCTGATAAATATATTTTCTAGGCAAAAAGAGATTTCCAGGAATGTCTGATGCAAGAATTGGTTTATTTTTACTGATTGCTTCAACTAAAGCAGTACTCATGCTTTCAGAATTTGACGTATTGATTATAAGATTAGATTCTTCGTAGACACTCCCCATAAATTCGTGACTTACTTTTGCAAAATATATGTTACTGATATTATGTTTAAGTATATAGTTTTGAATTTCATTATAATATACAGGTTCAATAACTTCTCCTAAAATAACAAGCGCAACTGGAAGGGTTGACAACTCCTGGATTGCATATAACGGATCTTTTATTTTTCTAATTCCTGCAACTAAAAGAACAAGAGGTATTGATTGAGAAATATTTAATTGCTTTCGAATTGAAACCTTTCCTTTAAAGATTGGTTTCCCTTGAGGAATAATTTTATGTTGTTTTACAATTATTGAATGTTTTTTCAAAATAGTAAATGGCTCTTTTTCAAATGAAACAACAGCTGCTGCATTTTCTAAAACTTTTTTTAAGATTTTTTTAAAATTTACTTTTTTTATATCTTCATTAACACATGTACCTGTTAAGGTAATAACATAAGGGATATCTTTTTCTTTTAAATATGAAATATATGGATAGATATTAGATTTAATTCCATGAAATCCTTGTACAATAGTTGGATTGTACTGTTTAATTACATTTTTTGTTAGATCTCTACCAAGAACTACTTTAATTTCAATACCTTTTTTTTCAAGTTTATGTTTAATTCGGTCTACAGTTATTGTATTGCCACCCAGTATCGGAAAATATGTTGGCGTAACAAATAATATCCTCAGGTTTTTTTTCATGTCCTAATAATCCTATAGAAATTTTCAAAAATATCAACATCTGTTGTCACTTGATAAAACTGTGCACCTGCCTTATTGCACAATTCTGCAACTTCTTGTGTATGCTGATTAAGTTTTCCTTGATACGTATTTCTCAACCGTTTACTAATATATGTCCGCATAACTGTATTTGATTCTGAATCATGTAAATTCACATCACCTTCAATTTTCAAGTCAACTTCATCTTTATCAAGCACTTGAATTACTTTTACTTCATTTTTTCTGCCTAAACGCATAAGACCTTTTCGAATTTCTTCAGGATTAATAAGAAAATCACTAATGAGAATAACCATTGAACGGGAATGAATTAACTCTTTATATCTCCTCATACTATATTCAAAACGAGATTCTCCTTTTACTTTTATTTCTTTTAAACTGTCAATGATAGATGCCAATTGTGACACGCCTTTATGCGGTCGATGAAATGTTAAATCTTCTGCAAATGTAGAAAACACAAATTTATCATTATTATGTAATGTGAGATATACATATGCCAACCCGAGCATAGAACCATATTCAAATTTAGTCGTATCCTTGCTTCCAAAATCCATGCTTGTACTCCTATCAAGAATAATATGGACTGTTAAAGAACGATCTTCTTCAAAGAGCTTAATATAATCTTTATCCGTTCTTGCATACAGTTTCCAATCAAGAAATCGCAAATCATCTCCCTTAACATATGGGCGGTAATCTGTAATAGTTAAACCTCTCCCTTTTGCAATAGATGGCCTTGAACCTGCCATAGATGACGTAATACGCTTCTTAACGAGCAATCCTAACCTGTTTAATCTTGGTAAAAATGAGATGTCAATAGTCATAAAAACTCATGAGAATTAGATATATAAAAAGGTATTGGCTTAAACTATCTTTGTTTTTTTTAAATAGAATACTATCCATGTTGCTATAATAGATGGAGCTGACAATGCAATAATATTCCCGTGTATCATCCCATACATGAATAAAGAAGATAAAACTACTGAAATAATCATGTATCTTAATGAATATGCTTTTTGTTCTACACATGCTAATGCACAGAGAGTTCCATTATATCCAAAAAGCCCAATATTAATAAAACTTGCCGGGAAAGAAAATGCTACTGCAAGCATTAACCCAAATAAAGAACCCATGATAGCATAAAGTGCATTTATTCTTGAGTTAATACCTATTCCTACCAAAATAATAATCCCCGTGATTATGTTAGTTTGAAAAAGTATTTGACTAAACCCAGCGGTTAAAGATGTGAGATAATCAACAGAAATAGACGCTTGAAGATTTCCTAACGAAAGATGGATATCAAAAAAACATAATGTCAAAATTAAAGTCCATACGATTAAAACAAATGGAGCAGTGTATATTTTAATTTTATTTTTATATATTACGTGAGCAATATACACAGAAAAAATAGATCCCATCACCATTAAAAAAAGAGTTAAAAAGTTTAAAGGATAAAAAAAGAATATAGCCATACTTATCATAGCTGCATTTACCCCATAAATACCCGTTTCTTTTTTATTGTACTTTAGTAAATATGCTGTACCTGTCCCGATACTTACACCGAGTAATGCACCAAGTGCAATAATTCTAGAACTATACAAAACAGCTATCAAAAATAAAAAACCTGTCCACACATTATTTTGTAACATAATTTGACTTATTCCTTTAAGAAGAGCTTGCAAAAAAGTTAGGTATGGTTTAAACATATTTTTGTTAGAATAAAATAGATATATAAAGATATGGTTGGAAGAAATTATTTTTTATTTTATACATGCTTCAATAAATGCTTTGAACATTGGATTTGGAGATAATGGTCGTGATGTGAATTCTGGATGAAATTGTGACCCCATAAAAAATTTATGTTTTGGTAACTCTAATATCTGCATAATTGACTGATTTGGTGCTTTGCCACTAAAAACAATTCCATTCTCTTCAAACATTTTAATATATTGAGGATTACATTCCCATCTATGCCTAAATCTTTCTCTAATACTTAAATTATTATTAAAAATTTCATACGCTTTTGTTCCTGGCTTTATTTCAACGTCTTTCCCACCTAACCTCATATTGCCGCCAAAACCTTCAATTTTTAATTGTTCTGGGAGATAAATAACAACAGGATTTTTTGTTTTTGGATCAAATTCTGTTGTTTGTGCGTCCTTTAAACCACACACATTTCTTGCAAATTCAATAAGCGCCATTTGAAATCCATAACAAATTCCTAAATAAGGAATATTATTTTTTCGAAGATAGTTGACACATGTAATTTTTCCTTCTACTCCTCTTTTCCCAAACCCGCCAGGAACTACAACACCATCAACATCCTTCAGCTGTTCTTCTACTGTTGTTTTTCCATCTTCAATATCTGTTGTTTCTATCCATTTAATGTTTAAAGTTACTTTATGATACATTGCTGCATGATGCAATGCATGGTGCAAAGATGCATATGCATCTCTAATCAAAGTATATTTTCCAGTAATACCTATAGTAATTGTTTTTTTTGCGTTTAATCCAGATAAAAATCCTTTCCACAATTCCTTATTTTTTTGCATTGATTCTTTACTAACTTTTTTTTCTAATCCTAATATTTTTACTACATACTCATCAATTTTTGCGTCTCGTAATAATTGAGGAATTAAATAAATCGATGAAACATCATGCATACTGACAACATGTTCAACAGGAACGTTAGAATAAATACTAATTTTCTCTTTTATCTTTTCCGATACTGGCTGCTCAGCCCGACAAGCAATAATATCTGGCTGGATTCCATACTCCATCAAATTTTTTATTCCCTGCTGTGCTGCTTTTGATTTCTGCTCACCAAGACAAGGAGGACTAATAATATATGTTAATGTAACAAAACAGATATTTTCTCTGCCTTCTTCATAAATCATTTCTCGAATTGCTTCCATATAATGAGAATTTTCAAAATCACCAACAGTACCACCAACTTCTGCAAAAATAATATCTGCATTTTTCTTTACGGCAAGTTCTCTAAATCTTCGTTTAATTTCTGCAGTTACATGAGGAATAAATTGGACGTCTCTTCCAAGATATTCACCTTTTCGCTCTCGTTCTAACACTGCAGTAAATATTTGACCAGAGGTCATAAAATTATCTTTGCCTAAATTTTTATTTAAAAATCTTTCATAAGTTCCTAAATCCATATCTGTTTCAGTCCCATCATCAAGGACAAATACTTCTCCATGCCTAAATGGATTTAATGTTCCTGAATCAAGATTAAGATATCCTTCCATTTTTACTGGTTCAACAACTAATGATTTGTCTTGCATGAGTTTTGCTAAACTACCGGAGAAAATTCCTTTGCCAAGACCACTCATGACAGTGCCGAAAATAAAAACATATTTTGTTTTTCCTTTTTGATATCCTTTAACAACAGGAGTATAGAATTCGTGTTCTTCTGATGTTGCTGAAACTTCATCAATAAGATCTTTTCCTTTTGGCTGCATTAAGGGGATAGATAATAAAGGGTATATAAAGTTTATTAGCACCGTCAGAAATACGTTTGCAAGATACCATTCAGCACTTGAGCACCGTCGAATGGACCAAGAGGAATTAAATTAAAAATAAATAAAAAGCCATTAATATATTTTGATGCTGCAATAATTTGAATTGTGCGTATTGAAAATTTTAGTTTTAATTTTAATAAAATAAAACATGTTACCCATAAAATTCCGTTAATAGCAGGACCTGCAAATGCTATTGCTGCATTTTGTATTGGTAATGCTGCACCGCTATGCTGGACATATGCTGGAACAAAGAAAATAAAACCTGTATTCAATACTTTCATTAATACTCCAAAACCTAACCAGAAATATGCTGCATGAAATGTTGCACTTAACCCATAATATAACGCCATAAGTTTATGCGCAAGTTCATGAAATAATACTGCAGGAACTGCAATGAGCATAGATGTCCACAAATTCTGCAATTGAAATCCTGAAACTTTTCTTTTTAGATATGATTGATAATAACTCACAGGATCTTCTTCATAAGATTTTATTTGTGGCCGAATACCAAAACTACTGCTGAAAATATATCCTACTGCAATAGTCATTATTATGACATCAAATAATTCTTGTAATGTGAAAAACATAGATATTGAGAATAATTGGTTGTATATATAATTTTAGGATCATATTTAAAAAAGCAGCAAATAATAGAACTTATTTAATTCTTGCCATCCTTACAAGAGAAAGTCCGTGCACGCAGAGCACAATACTTATAAATAATAATTATTTTCTGGGGAATAAAGAGATTTCATAACGAGTTGTGCAATTTCTTTGGAGACACCATGGCAGTTGAAAACGGAAACACAGTTTTAGTACACTATACAGGCACACTTGATGATGGCACTGTCTTTGATAGCAGTGAAGGAAAAGAGCCACTCAAATTTACAGTTGGAAATCACGATGTTATTCCTGGCTTTGAAAACGGCGTTATTGGCATGGAAGTAGGACAAGAAAAAACAATAGATATTTCATCAGATCAAGCATATGGCCAAAAACGAGAACAGCTCGTACAGAAAGTTCCAAAAAACTTGTTTAAAGATTTCTCCCCAGAAGTAAGTCAACAAATTGGATTAATGTCTAAAGATGGACAACAGATGGTTGCAACAGTTACTGAAGTTACTGGAGAACTTGTCACATTGGACTTAAACCATCCACTTGCTGGAAAGAATTTACATTTTAAGGTTAAAATAGAAAAGATTGAATAAATTTTTATAAAATATTCTCTTAAACATTATTTTTTTAATTTTCATTGATATCTGTAAATGTGAATAAGAACAATAATGAAATAAACGAATAATTAAGTAATATTAAATAATAAATACAAAATTAAAATTTTCAAAAAAGGTTACATACATTTCTTTTTAATATATGCATCAACACTTCCGCATGGTGCTCCAAGAACACCAACAGATACTGCTGCACCGGTTAATGCAACATCTTTTGCAAGATTTGCAATAAACCATAGATCTGGGTAAATTC
>JBAZCJ010000073.1:0-7159 GCA_041671005.1 Candidatus Woesearchaeota archaeon
TTCATATTCTGTTTGAGAGGATTTAAGATCTTCTAAATATACCCCTAGTTGTTCTTTTTCATTTTCTTCTACAACCCCAAAATAATATTCACCTGTAGCCTGTTTCATACGCATAGAAAAAATAGTTTGAATATTAGAAAAACTATTAACTAATGTATTCCATATTAAACCCCAACCTTCAAAAGTTTTAGAAAATACTTGTGAAGCAGCAAACCATGCACTAGTACTTGAACTATCAAGTTCAACATCTGTAAAATCTACGAGACTTGTACCAATAAAAGACATTGCAACCCCAAACCAAAAAAGAATAATAAATATTCGTAACCAATGCGTTAATCCATGAGTAATATCTCTTCCCCTAATAAAAACTGCATAATAAATCCAAGTTAAAACAATGAATCCATTGGCAATATAAAGTTTAATGAAATCAAAATTACTTAAAATTGAAAATTTGCTAACTGCAAAAGGAACAAATATTTCAAGAATAAAAACCCATAAAAATAATGTCCTGTAAGAATCTCCATTTCGTTCACTGGAATCAAAAACAACAAGAATAACTATGAGAATCATAAAGAGATTAAGAATTATTCGCGCAGTAAGATTTATAGAAGGACTAAATAAAATAATAAAATGATAAATGAGTGCAAGAACAATTAACCACGTATTACTCCCTGGAGTAACTCGCGGAGCAATTTGAACTCCTTTTTTTCCAAGAGAAAAAAGAGCACTACCTAAAATTCTAGGTAAAGCAGTAACCGCTCGTCCAATAGGATGTGCATGGTACGTCTGTAAAAAGCCTGGCCTTTCACCTGCCAAACGCATAACTTCTGCTGATCTTTGAGAAGGAGACATTCCAGCATGTTGAGATTCATCTTTCAAATTACCTATCTGTTGAGAAATTTGTTCTCGTTGTAATTTAAGCTGATTATGTGCATTTGTTTGTTCAGCCAACCATGATGATTTATCTTGAACAATATCTGAACCATGTTGTTTCACATCTTGAGCAGCAGTTTTAAGCGAAGCTTTCGCAACATACCCTGAATGTAAAATTTTATCAAACCAGCTCATAATATCCTCTTGATAGAGTTTCCTCTATTATAATTTAAACTTAAGAAAAAATACTATTTAAACCTTGTGCTTATTACTTGAATTGAAACTCAATTCAAGGCTTAAAAAATAATCATTAACTCTTTATTCTGTCTTCCTAACAAGAACTTCCATTTTTCTAATTTCAAGACTTCGTGTTGGTTCAATTTTAACAGAGTTTGAATCAGGTTCTATATATTCAGTAATTTGTCGTTCATATGTTATGCCTTCAGTATCCACATAAAATTTATGACCATTAACATAAATATTTGCAGTTTTTCGTTCATTATCATCAACAAAAGTAAATACTATCCATGCATCATATCCAGGAAAAAACTCATAAACATCTGTTACAGCAGAACTTGCTTCTGTAGGACAAAAATCTGAATATGTCTGGCCTTCACTCTGATATTGTGAAGCACACTGATCACATTCATCTTCGCTAAGACTTGTTTCACATGTATGTTCTAACCCTTGAGTTGGGAGTTCACTACACCAAAAATTATCTTCATCTACAGCATAGCAACAATCCTTATCATAATACATACTGCACCCTTCTAAACATTCACTATCATGATCATCACCACATTGACCTTCACACTCTTCAGGAGCATAACCATTTGTATCTTCATATCCTGAAGGACAATAACTACAAGTACTTGTATCTGCTTGACTGACTTCTGCACAACGCATATCAGGATTACTTGGTTCTATATCACACCAATATTTATTACTGCTTTCAAAACAACAATCAGGATCATTATCTTCACCACAACCACTTGGACAATAATTATCACTTTCTCCACATTCATAAGTAGTCGTGAATACACTTCTATCAACATCTTTGTTAGTAATAAATGCACTTTCATCAATATCAAAATAATAAACAGGATATTCTTGTTCAGCAAGTTCTGTTTTCACAGAAATGCTGTAAATAAGATATTTACCTTCTTCTGCTTTAAAGAGAAGATAATTATCACCTGCAGATAAGATAGATACAGAAAATTCTACAACATTAATTTGTTGACAATCAGGAATTGAATCATAAATTAAATCATTATTAACACTAATTATTAATGGCCCAACATCACGAGGACTACAGTCGGGATAAAAATAAAGTCGAGCTCGTTCAAGATTAAATTTTTCAGTGTCTGAAACAGTAAATGTTGTTTTGCTTGCCTGCTGACTAATATCTGTAACATCCCCTGTAATTTGAATTGTGTTCAGTTGGTATTCATTTGTTGTCCAAAATTGATAACCCACTTCATTAACACTAAATTCAAGTACATTAACATCAGACAAATGATATTTACTAAGATCGAGAGGTTCTACTGCACCAGAAGAAAGCTCTTGATCAAATATAACAACTCCATTAAGCTTTATACTCAATCGTCCTTGTGCATCTTCAACATTAAAAGACATTAAAACATTGTCTGTATAATCAGGATCATCAAGATAAAAGGTCAAATTTCGAGGTAATTCGTCAAAAATGCCATTTTTAACATACAATGAATCTTGGGTAAATAATACTTGTGCTTCTGTTAAAGTAAACAAATTTACTGCAGAAATATCGTGTTCATAAGAAGTTTCTTGAAGATAATAAATTCTTCCAGGACTTTCTGAAAGAATGGTTGTTTCAGCAAGTGCAGCAACTGCTTCTTCTGCAGAAACAGTAGTTTCTGTTTCCGTAGATGTTCCTGTTGTTCCACTAGGATATGTATACTCTTCATTCAATAAAGCATTTCTATCTGCTGAAGGAAGAAATAAAATATAAAGGAGGATTAAACCTGCAATAAGAACAACAAGTGTTCCTGCAGAACCTGCACTTTGTGCTTTTTTGAACTTCATAAGGTCACCTTCTTTTTTAATGATATTTGAATATATATGACTATAATAAAGGCATTTTAGGGATGTAGACATATAAAAGGTTTTCTATTGAGAATATTTATTAACCAAAAACTCGTACAAAATAATCATGAGGATACTTCATAAGAATCTTAAACAAGGAGAAATTAAAATCCAAGTAAATACTCTTGATGATTTGTGGTATTTAAGCAGCATTATTGAAGAAAAAGATTGTGTTGCAGGTCCAACAGAAAGAAAAATAAAAATAGGAGATTCAGAACGAAATCAACAAGTCATCCGCAAAACAGTGTTTATGGAAATTACTGTTGAAAGAGTAGAATTTCACAAATATGCAAATATGTTAAGAGTATCTGGAAAAATAACTCAAGGTCCGGAAGATGTGCCACGAGGAACATACCATACGTTCAATGTTGAATTAAACACTGAATTTGTAATAAAAAAAGAATACTGGCTTAATTATCAATTAGATAAGTTAAAAGAAGCAACTGAAGCAAAACAAGCAAATGCATTAATATGTATAGTTGACAGAGATAGTGCATATTTTGCATTAATGAAGAAATATGGATATGAATTTCTGTTAGAACTAAAAGGAGATGTACAAAAAAAAGCAAGTCCTGAAAAAGTTAAATCAACATTTTATGTTGATGTAATTAAACAGCTTGAAGAGTATGAAACGCGATATTCTTTAGATAAAATTATTCTTGCAAGCCCAGGATTTTGGAAAGAATATTTACAAGAACAAATAAAAAATAAAGATATTGCAAAAAAAATAATTCTTGCATCATGTAGTGATGTGAGTAAAACTGCATTTGAAGAAGTACTCAAACGCCCAGAAACAATAACTGCATTAAAAGATGATAGAATTGTCAAAGAAATCACCCTTGTTGATGAATTGTTAAAAGAAATTGTCAAAGAAGGCAATGCAACATATGGAGTAAAAGAAACACAAAAAGCCGCAGAAGCAGGTGCTGTTAAAGAATTATTACTCACAGATGCATTAATTCAAAAAACAAGACAAGAAAATACTTTTGGAAAAATAGATCACATAATGAAAACTGTGGATAATGCAAATGGAAAAGTCCACATTATCAGTGCAGAACATGAAGGCGGAAAAAAAATAGATGGTTTAGGAGGAATGGCAGGAATTACGAGATATAAAATGAATTATTAGAGAAAATCAATTTCAACTTCAAATGCATCATACGTTGGATATTCTTCAACTATTGCAGGAATTAAATTCATTTGTTTTATAAGTTTTTTTCTTGCTAAAATTTCTTTTTTGCCACACAATAATCTAAACTTTTTATCATCAACTGTAAAATGCAGATTTTTATTTATATTATTTAATTTTTGTATATATTCTTGTTTTTGTTCATTTGTTAATGCTTGAAGCATTTCTCTATATTTAATCCCTGGCTTTGTTTCCAGTAAATATGCAACACCACGGATTAGTGTTCCATCATCTGTAATTTCTTCTCCTTTTAATTTAATGCTTTCTGCACGTTTGTATATTCGCCGTTTCATCTGTACAGTATCTTTAAAAGATGCACTACAATAATGAATATTCAAATTAGGATATTTTTCTAATACCATTCGTGCCATTTGTTCAGAACCAGAAATACCATAAGAAAGACTATCTTTTGTTTCGTATTTTCCCACTAAATTACAAGCATTTGTATCAGAATATTCCATTTCATTAAGATTTATGAATTGCACATACTGTTTTGCAAAATCAATAAGTTCAATAGTCTCCTTTTCTTTACCAGGAATTACAGGAATTTCCATACCCAACATCCATGGAAATGCAGTAGCATTCTTAATTCGCTCCCACTTTTTTTTGTCTTCAATATTTGGATGACAACGAATTTCATCTAATCCTGCGTCAAATAATTTTTTCAGATTTTCTGGAGTGAATAATTCCAAAGAAGTATACAAATGAATATGAAATTCCTTACCAAAAGTTTGTTTTAATTTTTGTATGTATTCTACACTTCTATCAATACGAGCAAGCGGATCTCCACCAGTTAAACTTACACCTTTACTTTTACAAAGTTTAATTTCTTCAACAAGATCATCAAATTTATTTACAGGAGTTTCATTGATATACACAACATCATGTTGTGATTTTTGATCAGAAATTGGACAATAAAAGCAATGTTGTGGACATATACCTGTAACAAAAAGAACTGACTTTTCTCCTGTAACACATAATTTACAACCATCAGTCAAATTGCCTTTGTAATATCCTTTTTTACAATCAAAGAGATCCATAAGAGAGAAAAATGAATAGCGGTTTAAAAAGATTTACGAGATTTCAAGAATTTTATTTGGATTGTATTTTTTTATGATAAACAAAACTTTTTTTGACATAACACATGCTTCAATTCTTCAATAAATGTATCAGTTTCTTCAGAATATCCCTTATCTTTTTTTGTAGTAATCCTCCATATGTGTAAATTACTTTGGTTTTTCCTGCCATTCTGCACTGCAATTCCTGCAATGCAACATTGTTGTGGCCTTTGCATGAATCGGCATGTTATTTTCTAATGCACACACAAAGCATTTCATAATTTAGAAGAAAAGAAAAAAGAGTTAAAAAGATTCTCGTTGCGGTGCGCGGTAAGACATTCCAATATCGCTTGCTGTTTCTATCATCAACGACAAAACATCTTGTCTGAATCTCTCAGCTTCAGGTAATTTTCTATATTCTAAACTGCCATCTGCTGTTTTTCTTGGCACATTGATGCTGAACATTGCCACTTTTTCCCATTGTGAACCTACTGGGGGAATAAATACTGCACCATTTTGGTCACCATAATCTTCACTTAATCGTAAAGAATAGTGTACAAGTATTTCTGGCAATTTTCTTCTTACTTGTTTTTCAAATGGGCCTTTGAGTATTGCTAATAAATCTGGTTGTAATGTATATGAATAATTAACTGTCCTATAACCATCACCATGACGAAAAACGTGAACAGCGCCATTTTCTGCAAGAACCTCATCTAAACCATACATCTGCATAAAAGAAGATTTTCCAGGTTTTTCAGGATAAAAATTCTGTCCTGCTGAGCTTCCTGTCAAAACAAGAACTCTTGGACCACGTTGAGCAATTAATTCCTGAAATTCTCTGCCATATTTTGTGTCTCCATCAACTATGACACCATCTTTATCAGTGATAATAATTTGAATGCCTCGCTCTGTACATCTGTGATAAAATTCTGCAAAACCATAAAATGCAAGATGTTTTGAAACAAAACCTCCTACTGAAAGAACTTGTTCTTTGACATCAATGCCTCCTTTTATCTGTGCATTTGTAGGTGCACCAGCAAAACCCAAACCAGGAGTTGTAAGCAATGGCACGTCTTTGACTCCATCTGCAATAGCTGCAATCTGCCCTAAAGGAATTCCTTCACCTGTTGAGAATGCGAGTGCTGCATCATCTTTTCCAAGAATGTATGCATCAACTGCTGCATTGTCTGTTACTAATGTTACGTATTCTCGTGCTGTCATTGTCGTTATCTCTATATTTTTTATTGCTGTTTTCGTGCAACAACCCATAATTTATAGCCAGGCTGGCCGTTGTTTATGGAAGCATATTGAATTTGACCATTTGCTCCCTGCTGTGATATATGTGTTACTTCGAAACGTGCCTGCAATGCCTTTAGAATTTGTTCTAATTTCGTAACCGCTTGCTGCAGCCACATATGCATTTCTGTTAATCATATGTATGTCCATTATCCAAAAACCCCATATATTTTATAAAATAATCAACTGTAATTTATAATATTTATTGAAGAAATCCCTATTCTCCAAAATGCTTGTATTCACCATATGTAAAATATCCTTGTGCATGATGCTGACTACAAAGTAAAGGAAGAACATCCCTTTCCAAAATAGAAGTGCTTTTATTAAATAATGAAAAAATTGTTGGTTTGCAAATATAAATTCCTGCATCAATCACACTGGATTTTCCTGCTGCATTTTTCTTATAAGCAACAATTTGATCTCCTTCTAAATCTACAGTATTATAGCCTTTTGACGATGAAATAGTTAAACCAATAGTAATTAACTTATCAGTGCGAAGATGAAAATGAATCATTTTTTTTAATGCGAATAAATTTAATGTATCTCCATTAAGCAAAACAAAATTATTTCGCAATTCATTTTGCAATAATTGCAATGCCGCAACATTCCCTTTATGTTCTTG
>JBAZCJ010000074.1:0-7106 GCA_041671005.1 Candidatus Woesearchaeota archaeon
GAAATTGTCCATTTGAAATATCATAAGTATCCTCATCTCTAATTATATAAGGAAAATAATCTCTTAAAGAAATTTCAGAATTATTATGTTCAATAATACCATCAACAATACGAACATGATAATAATAAACTCTGTTATGAGTTTGTTTAAAAGCTGTAACAATCTGTTGAACATTTTGCTTTTCATCAGGATGTGCAGCCTTAGCAATAGCTAAAATTTGTAAAGTCTGCATTTGTTTACCTGTAAGATATTCATATGCAGCATGACACGTACCACATTTCTGATGACCATAAATATGAATTTCATGAAACGGATATTTTTTTTGAAGAGATGCAAAAGTTCCTAAACCAAAAGTCTGTCCTCCAGTAGTATAAAAAATAGAATGTAATGCATCAGAAACTATGTTCGCAGAATCTATTCTTGAATCAGAACAACTAATCACCAGTTTTGTTTTTTGTGTTTTTGTTTTTTCAGTTAAATATGGACGCGCGGTTTGATTAGCAGTATAAAATAATTGAATAGTCCCTGAAAAAGAAGAAATTTTTTCAAAAATCATGAAACACACCTATTTCTTAATACGTTTCATTCTAAACACATTTTCTCTATCCATTTCATCCAATCGCATTTGAATAAATTTACGTTGAATATCTAATTTTGGAATAACTTCAAATTCAAGAGCATTAACTCGTCGTTTAGTTTTTTCAATTTCAAGTAACAATTTTTTAATTCCTGTTTCAACCTCAGCTGCTTGAATAATTTTTTCTACAACTGTTTCAAAAGACGTTGTTGCCTCTTCAACAAGTGCAGAACTAGAAATGCTTCCATATCCCTTATCAAAACTGGAATTATGGACAGTATATTCTATTTTAGGTACAACAACTCCCATAATATTACGAGACTGCACTGTAATTTCAGGTGCATCTTTAACAGCAAGTGCTAAAGATAAAATATGTACATCTCCTTCAACAGTTCGTGCAACATTTATAGTTTGTAATGCATTTTTATATCCTTCAGTCAATTCTTGCCTAACAGTTTTAGCTTTTTTAAGAATCTCAAAAAACTCCAAAATCAAGCCATCCCTTTTTTTCTTTAAAAGATTATAACCTGATTTAGCAAGTTTAATTCTATTCTTAAGCTTCATCAACTCGCTTCGTGTTGGTTTAATATTTTCTGCCATGGTATTATTGCTTTTTGTAATATTTTTCTTTTAACTTTGAACTAAGTCTTGACAACTCATTTTCTGGAATTGCGTTAAATAATTTCCATCCCAGTTCAAGAGTTTCTTGAATCGTTCTATCTTCATCTTTTCGTTGTCTAACAAAAAGATCTTCAAATGCTTCTGCAAATTTAAGCAAACGCAAATCTCGTGGACTTAATGCTTCTTCTCCAACAATTGCAACTAATCCTCGAAGATCTCTTCCTTCAGCATAACATGCATACAACTGATCAGAAACACTCTTATGATCGTCTCGAGTTTTTTCAGGTCCAATCCCTAAATTCATCAATCGAGACAAACTTGGTAAAACATCTACCGGAGGATAAATCCCTTTTCTATGCAATTCTCTGGAAAGAACAATCTGTCCTTCAGTAATATACCCAGTTAAATCAGGGATTGGATGTGTAATATCGTCTCCAACCATTGTTAATATTGGGATCTGAGTTATTGAACCTTTCTTTCCTTTAATCATACCTGCTCGTTCGTAAATCATAGCAAGATCAGTGTACATGTATCCCGGATATCCTCGTCTTCCTGGAACCTCTTCTCGAGCTGCACCAATTTCTCGCAAACTTTCACAATAATTTGTCAAGTCAGTTAAAATAACTAAAACGTGCATGTCCTTTTCAAATGCGAGATATTCAGCAGTTGTCAAAGCCATACGTGGTGTAATAAGTCGTTCAACAGCTGGATCATCTGCAAGATTCAAAAAAACAACGCTTCTATCTAATGCACCAGTTTCTTCAAATCCTTTCATGAAATATTGTGCTTCTTCATTAGTAATACCCATTGCTGCAAAAATAACTACAAAGTTTTCTTTTTGACCAACAACTTTTGCTTGACGTGCAATTTGCAATGCAATTTCACTATGAGGTAATCCACTACCTGAAAAAATAGGTAATTTTTGACCCCGAACAAGTGTATTTGTTGCGTCTATTGTGCTAATGCCTGTTTGAATAAAGTTACTTGGCTGTCCTCGTGAATAAGGATTAATAGCTGCTCCAACAATATCCATTTTTTTTTCTGGAATAATGTCTGGTCCATCATCAATAGGTTTACCAGCACCATTGAGTATTCTTCCAAGCATTTCTTCTGAAACACTTAATCGAATAGGTTGTCCTAAAAATTTAACACTTGTTTGTTTATCAATTCCTGAAGTACCTTCAAAGACTTGAACAACAACAATGTCATCGCTAGTATCCAATACTTGACCATTTTTTATTTTTCCATCAGGCAACCGAATAGTAACAAGTTCATTGTATCCTACTGCTTCTGTTTTCTCAACAAAAATAAGCGGTCCTGCAACACGTCTAATTGTTTTATATTCTTTCATTGCATTCACCCTACCTGTGCGAATTCTCGCTCCATTTCTTTTTCAATAGATGCAAGTAATTCTTTCCAATCTTTAGTAAACTTCGCTTCTGAAATTTTATCCTTAGTTTTCAAACTAAGAATTAATTTAGCACGAACCCCTCTGTTTAATGTATTTTGTGCAAGGGTATTATATTTTAAAACTAGTTTCATAAGATGATATGACTTTTCAATAGTGCAATATGTATCAATATCATGATATGCATTTTGTTGTAAAATAAATTCTCTGATTAATCGAGCAACCTCTAATGTTACTTGTTCTTTTTCTGGTAAAGCATCGCTTCCAACTAATTGAACAATTTCAAGTAATTTTTCTTCTTGCTGTAAAATAATCATTAATTGTTTAATAACATCTCCCCAATCTTCTGCAACATGTTCTTTATACCATGGGCCAAGCGCTTCATGGTACAAACTGTATGATGTTAACCAGTTAATAGAAGGAAAATGTCGTCGCTGTGCAAGCTTTGCATCAAGAGCCCAAAATGTTTTAATAACTCTCAATGTACTCTGTGTAACAGGTTCAGAAAAATCTCCACCCGGAGGACTAACTGCACCAATAACTGTAACGCTTCCTGTTTTATCAACACCAAAAGGAATACCAATGCCTGCTCGTTCATAAAATTCTGCAAGTCGTGTGGAAAGATATGCTGGATATCCTTCTTCACCTGGCATTTCTTCTAATCGTGAAGAAATTTCTCTCATTGCTTCAGCCCATCTACTTGTAGAATCTGCCATAAGTGCAACATCATAGCCCATATCTCTATAATATTCAGCAATAGTGATCCCTGTATAAACACTTGCTTCTCGAGCTGCAACTGGCATATTAGAAGTATTTGCAATTAAAACAGTTCTGTTCATTAATGGTTTACCAGATTTTGGATCCATGAGATGAGGAAATTCTGTAAGAACCTCTGTCATTTCATTACCTCGTTCTCCGCAACCAATGTAAACAATAATTTCTGCATCACACCATTTAGCAAGTTGTTGTTGTGAAACTGTTTTTCCAGCACCAAATGGTCCTGGAATTGCAGCAACCCCTCCTTTTGCAAGAGGAAAAAGTGTATCAAAAATACGCTGTCCTGTTAAAAGAGGAATAGTTGGGGATAATTTTTTCTTTAATCGTCGTGATGAACGAACTGGCCAATAATGCATGAGTTTTAATTCAGTACCATCATCAAGCTTTCCAATAACATCTTCAACAGTATAACTTCCTGATTTTAATGAAACAAGTTTGCCTTTTGCCTGAGGTGGCACCATAATTTTATGAATAAATCCTTCTGTTTCTTCAACTTCTCCTAAAATATAACCGCCAATAACCTGTTGACCAACAGAAGCAGTAGCAGTAAATTTCCATTTTTTATCCAATGACAAACCAGGAGCATCAACTCCTCGTAAAATGTAACTTCCCATTTTTTCTTCGAGAACTGGCAAAGGTCTTTGAATTCCGTCATAAATACTAGTTAATAATCCTGGGCCCAGAGCAACAGATAATGGTTTACCTGTATTAATAACTGGCTCTCCAGGTTTAATACCGGAAGTATCTTCATAAACTTGAATGATTACTTTATCCCCATCAATTTGAATAACTTCTCCCATCAGTTTTTCATGACCTACACGAACAACATCATACATTCGTGCTGATAATTTTTTTGCAACAACAACCGGTCCTGCAATTCTATAAAGGACACCTGCGGAAACTACTTTTTCTATTTTATTTTTTGCCATATCTGCTCACCTTTTGACTATTTATTCCAGAGGTCAACACCAATGGATTTTTTGATTTGTTTTCGTAACGTTTCATTACTTGTAGAATCTGTTGAAACAACCACAGTAACTGGTCGTACCCTAGATTCCACTTGCTCCCGGTAAAAAACTGGGAGCTGCTGTATTGTTTGTTCATCAGTAATGAGTATACCTACTGTTGGATCTGCACTATACTTTTCAAAATCTTCTTGAAGATTTTTTGCTTCAATAGTATGAATTCCTGCCAATCGAAATCCTAAAAGGAATTCTGATGTGCCTAACGCAATAATTTTATTTGCCATACTATCCCCCAATGATCAATTGTTGTGCAAGAAAATTTTCCTGCAAATTAAACTGTTTTCCTTTAACAATAATTCGTAAATTTCTCATTTCAATCTCTTTTGCAAACATATATCCTAAAAGGGTATCAACACTTAAAGGAAATTGATGAAGCAAAAGAGTAGATTTTTGTAAAAGCCACACATCAAGACTTTTTTCAAATCCTTTCAAATTCTTTTGAGCAAGTTCATCGCTATGACGTGCAACAAGTTTTTTTATACCTGTGTTGCCAAGTTCAATAATAATACCCTCAAAATCAAGCTTAACAAGAGCACGTAAACGACTCTGCGAAAACAAAGAACCGCCATTAAAGAAAAAATTATTCAATCTGTGATCATCAAGATTTTGTAATTTCATCCGCAAAAGTAATTTAAGATTTAAAACATCTATTTCAGACTGAAGTAATTCTTTAAACAATTGATGTTCGCCAGCAAGATGAGTCTGAAAATCAAATAAATAAGAATAATATTGCTTATCAAGAATATTTTCGACCTCAAGAAGAGATTTTTCTTTTGTGTAATAAGCAAGAGCATCTGTAAAATCACGTTCAGAAAATCCTGCTTTTTTAAGTATAATAGAGAGTGATTCTAATTCTAAAAAAGACTCAAGTTTTTCTTGAGAAAATAATCCCATTGGCAAAAGAAGGGGTTTAACCTCTGCAAGAGTCTGATGAGCAGCTTTTGCACGAAGAATAGTTTTAAGATTGTAAATATCATAACGCATAACATATGCACGAATTAAATAATTCATTTCAGAAGAACATATCTGTTGAAGTTTCTGTAGATTTCTAACAAAATTCTTGTAAATTACACGTTCAACAAGAGTATAGCCAGTATATTCTTTACTCAAATGTAAAATTTCATCTTTATAATCTGAATCTTCCAAATAATGAGCAATCTCACTACCTTGCATCTTTAACAATTTATTATAGTCTTGTCTCTGATACAACTTACCTTTCATTGCCATAACACGAACATACGTGTACGGATAAAAAGCAACATGGATTGTTTCGGGATATGTTTCTTTAAACACAATTATTCACCAAATAGTTCTGCAGAGACCTCCTGCAATTTCTGTTCCTGAAGCTGGGAAAGCATGGAATCAAAACTATAGTCTATCAAAAAGTCACCATCTTTACTTTCAACAATAATTCCACCTAAAATAGGTTTTTCACAAACAACATTAGTGAAAGACTTAACAAGAGCAACATCTTGCTGTGCACAGTACACTGTACCAACAATACATTGTTTTTTAGCTTTAGTAAAAAGTCCAACAAGAATCTTACTTTTTTCTGATTTAGGTAATGTTGAAAGAGTTATTTGCAAATTTTGAAAAATCGCTTGAAGGATTTCCTTTCGTTTTTGCAAAAGAATTTTTTTAGAAAGAAGTTTCATTCCTGCATGATATTTTCGTTCAAGCTGATCAAATTCTTTTTGAAGTTGTGCTTGAATTTCAGTATCAAAAGCATCGATAACAGTATGCGCATTTTCTATATCTTTCTTTGCCTGCTCTTTTGCATGCGAAACTATTTTTGTTGCTTCACGTTCAGCATGTTCAATGATTTCATGTTTTACTTGTTCTAGTCCCATAATGCTCCCTCATAACAAAATTTTCAATAAAAAGAGGTATTGAAAAAATCAATACACCCTTATGCTGCCATCCCCATAATGAGAATTGCGACAACTAATCCAAAAATAACAAGGGTTTCTGGAATAACTGTTAAGATTAATCCTTTCCCAAATAACTCTTCTTTTTCAGCAAGAGCGCCGACAGCTGCTGTACCAATTGATTTTTCTGCAATAGCACTTGCAATTGCACTTAAACTAAATGCAATACTTGCACTTAATGCAACTAATCCAACTCCAATACTTACTTCTACCATAGTGTTCTACCTCCAATAATAGTCACTTATTTTTTTCTTCACCAAATGCGACAAATGGAATGCCTCCTCCTTTATAAAATTTAGAGAAGAATTCAACATAATGAAGTCGCAATGAATGTAAAAATGGTCCTAATACCCCTAATGCAATATTAATTGAATGCCCAACAATCAAAATAAAAATTGCAAAAACAAAATATATTCCGCCTTTTTCCATAAAAGGAAGTGCAAGATTTTCATTAATAACAACTGCTAATCCAACAGATGCTAATCCCACTGCCCCCAATCGTAAATATGATAATATGTTTGTCATTAAAGAAGGTAATTCAACCAAACCTTGTATACCTTCTCCAATAAAAATCATTACAGCTGCAAGAATAACTACTGCTAAACCAACACCCCAATGTACAGGTAATAATCCTAATCCACTTAATGCAAGAAGTGCTGCACCTAATTCTAAAACATACCAACTCAATTTTGCAAAAAATGCATGTCTCAATCCATGAGATACTACTTCATTAATAAAACACAAAAATATATCTAAATTTACATGAACGA
>JBAZCJ010000075.1:0-7025 GCA_041671005.1 Candidatus Woesearchaeota archaeon
GTCGTAATGATTTATACTTCCAATAAAAAAGACCCATTAGAGTAAGAGAAACTGTCGCATCCAAAACAAGAGCTTGTTTGCTCATAAAAAAATAAAAAAAGAGAAAAAATGTGATAACACTAAATCCCATAAGTGCAATAATACTTTTTGTTGTATTACAGAGATGTTTCCGCATAACTTATTTTAAAGAGAATTGTAATATAAAGCTTTGGGAAAATATTAAAAAATAAAAAGAAGGGACGCCCCCTTTGGGATTCAACCGAGAGCTTTGCTCGAGCGTTGTGCTAAAAACGAAGTTTTTATGCATGTTCAAATCTCAATAAAAGAAGGGACGCCCCCACAGGGATTTGAACCCTGGTCTCCAGGACCGCAACCTGGCATTCTGTCCAAGCTATACTATGAGGGCAATGAAATACGTTTTAATCAAGAGGTTTAAAAATGTTATTACCTTCGTTTAAAAAAAGAACTCATTTTCTGAACCATGACAGGCTTTCGAATAGACGGGTATCCTTTATTCAATTCATCCGCAAGAACTTTAACCCCATTTGACAACCCAACACGTTGTACTGCACGCTTTTCAACACCCATCTTTTGTACCAAATATTTTTTAGTTGAAATATATGAAGAAGCACATCCTGATGCAACAATTGGTTTAACATATTTTAAATGTTGAGAAGCAATAATTGCGTATGGCAATGTCCGTTGATAAAGCTTTGCTTCTGTACCAACAACAGCAGTTTGTCGCTTTTTTACAGCATCAAGAATTTCCGCAATTGTAGAACCATGAGTAATTGTAACAACATTACCAAGAGTACTTAATGAATGAGAATCACTGCCGCCAATAATACCTTTTTCCATGTGCTGAGCCCAATCAACAGCTTGCATATTCATATGTCTCAAATTTGCACCACAAATAACTTCAACAGCATCTATGTTTTCCAAAACTCGCTGTTCAACACCATGTTTTTGAACTGCAGACATAAAACTAAACATTTTTGGAATTGCAAATGGATGTGCAGGAGCAAGTATGGCATTATAATCTATTGCATGATCACATAAATTGGACAAAGTAACTGCAGTCGCAAAATTTGGATTTTTTCCTCTAAAATCTTTAACATGTTTTTCAAAAAAATGAGCCATATCAGAACGACTATAAAAATACATAAGCATGTGAGCGCGTTCTTTTGTTGTCAATTCTAATCCAGGAATAACAAGAAGATCAGGATTTTCCCGAGCAAGTGTAATATTTCCCATAACCTCATTATGATCTGTTAATGCAACAGCTAACTGTAATTTTCGCATTCGTTTAGCAATAGTATGAATACGAGTAGTTGTATCAGAATATTGAGAATGATTATGCATATCAACATAAGTAAAACCAAGTTGATGTAACAGTGCATGCTGTGGTTTCTGAAACATAACAGATTGTCTGAACATTATATGAAGATTCTTGAATTCTTTTTATAAAGATTGACCTTTAAAAAATAAAAGTGTAACCCCCAATTGATAGTAAAAAAGAGATAACCTTTATAAACCAATAATCATTTTAAAGAAAAATGAACAAATGGTTGCAAAGTACATTATTAATTGCTTCAATTCCTTCTATTGTTTTAGCAACAAGTGGCATGCATAGAGCATGCAAAATGGAAACAGCATCTTTAGATGATTTTTTTCCTAAGGAAACAACTATAAATCATTCTGCAAAATTTGTATGGAATTCTGCGTATGGTGCAGAATGGATGGATTCTTTTTTAATCAGAAAATATCAAGAAATAACACACCAACCTACATTTTTAGATCAATATCAACAATTGTATGAACGATTACATTCAGAAGCAAATCTTTCTGATGAATCATTTTCAGATGTTTTTGCATTAAACATTGATGATTTTACAAGAGTACATACTTATTCATATATTAACAAAGTAGTCGAACAGGGTTCAGACCCATTTTATTTGGGATTATTACGTGCTACCGAAACACCATTAATTCATGAAACAGTTGAATTGCAAGCTGCTTTTACAAGCGGAACATACACTGCAGGAGTTCTTGCATTGGAAAATGGAATTGCTATGAACCTTGCAGGAGGACTTCATCACGCTATGCCTAATCGTGAAGAAGGTTTTTGCATATTTAATGATACTGCTATTGCTATTAGAAAACTTCAAGCAGAAAGAAAAATAGAAACTGCAATGATAATTGATGGCGATGTTCACCAAGGGAATGGTAATGCAACTGTTTTTTTAAATGATTCTTCAGTGACTATTGCAGATGTAAATCAAAATGATGCATACCCTTCTCATAAAGTTCTAGTAACATATAATTTTCCTTTTGATTCATCAGAAAATGTTACAGATGAAAAATATCTCCCATATCTTGCACCAATATTAAACGTTGTTGAAATTACAAGACCTGATATTGTTTTTTATCTTGCCGGAGCAGATCCGTATAAAGAAGATATGTTAGGAGACTTTCAATTAACAAAAGAAGGACTAAAAACCAGAGATGAAACAATTATTTTTGGAGTTAGAAAATTAGAAATTCCATTAGTTGTTCTTCCCGCAGGAGGATATTCTCGTAATCCAAAAGATATTGTTGATATTCATTATAATACTGCATTAATAGTTGCATTACAAAAATAGTTTCCATCACAAATCAAAAAAGAAAAGTTCAAAACAATTCATTTTATTTTTTCTTTTACTACAGGTCCTTCATTAGTTGTTTCAGCAAGATTAGGGATTTCTCTTAAAAGAGGATTCCCAACAATAAGACTACGAGGAGTTACTTCAATAGCTCCTGCTATGGTCCCTATGGCCTGTTCAATAAATCCAACTTCTTGTTGATTATCAGTATAATCTCTAAAACTAACACCTCTTGGAACAGGATCTTCAACTTCAGGAGATGCTGAAAGAGTAAATGCACAAAAGGATGAACAAGTATAACTTTCTGAAAAATAATTTAATACATCTGAAGTTTTATGATATCCTTTATAATCTACCCCAGCTACTTGTTCCGCAGCAGCAATTATAGGTGCTATATCATCAACTTGAACTTCAAAAACACCGTTTAAATGTTCTCCAAATAAACTATCTTCAAATGGATTTATGTTTGCAGAAACACCATTTTCTTCTGCAACCTGCCATTGACCATCTTTATAATATAATAATCCTGCATGACCCCATTCATTAAATGATTTAACAATATCGCCACCTACTAATCCTTCAGCTGCTGCACCGCCTTTATATCCTAATATGTATATTTTACCTGTATCTAACTCATACTGATGACTAGCTGCAGGATATGCTACAACAATCCCATTATCTTTTGTAATTTGTCTTGCAGGTGTAACAAATTCTAATGTTGAAGGATTATGTTCAACAGAATAACCCGTCCCTACTTCTTGTACTACATTAACAGTTCCACCATCATACATATTGATATCCACTTCACCGCATGAAGCATGAATATTATCTCCAATAGGAGTTTGTGTACAAGGAGTATATGAATAATCATATTCTACTGGAACTTCTTCCCCAGCGTGATAATCAAATGCATTAACTCCATTTAATACCCCAACTCCTGGCTGGGTAATTCGAATTTCATTATTATAATAAACCAATTCTCCTCCGTCCATGTTTACAGCTAATCTATAAGAAGAACCTTCTTGATGAGGAATATATTTGTTTTGTTCAGTAAATGATATTGGAAAATTAGTGGAAGGATTACTTCCTCCGACATCTCCAAATGCAACACCATACCCTGTTCCACTCATACGAACAAAAGTATCTGCAACAATAATATAATTTCCTGCTACTGCTGAAGGTTTTTCAAAAAAAACTTGAACAGCTGCTTTTTCAGTATTTAAATACATTCCATCAACACTTTGGGGAATCGTTTTAGGAAACCCAGCTGAAAAAATAAGACTACTTTCCGTAGCAAAAGGAATTCCCTCAAATACATGTTGATCTCCTCCATTAAAACTAACTGTTCTTGTTGATTGCTTAGAATATCCAACAGCAAAAACCTTTTTAGATTTATCTCTTAACTCTTTCTCAACAGCAAGTGCATTACCAAAAATATACAATTCAGGATTTCCAGTAATATCATAATTACAATCAGATTGGCAAATAACAGAATCTTGAGTAATAAAAAAATCACCATCCCCTTCTAAAGAAATGTAATTTGTAGAAGTCCCTATCTTTGTATCATCATGAATTGGGGCTTGTAATACTGTTGTACCTTTTACTAAAGTTGAAATATCCATCCCTTCTTGACTAATTTGAGTAACAAATATAGGATCATAAACATTTTCAACGAACATTACATTTTCATTTCCGCTTAATGAAATTTCTGCTGATTCCATAAATGTAATTTGTCCTCCCCTAATTTCGCCATTACCATAAATTGTAGCAGATTTTCCATATTGTACTGAAGAATCTTGAAAATCAAGATCTAAACTAGCATCAGAATCTGTCTTGAGTTCAACTAAACCATCTTTATATTTCATTGATGAGGTGTATAATGTTCCCCCTAAAAGTGTGCTCCCTGTAGGAAGAGTAATTATTGCCCCATTAGTTTCTATAATTAAACCATCAGGGATTTCAGTTAATGTTAATGATGCCGTATCTGTTAATGTTAATATACCATTTTCATAATTACATCCATCATCACATCCTGTCAATGCAATCGGATCAATATCAGTATCTTCATAAAAAGCAGTATCTTCTAATCCTGTTTCAGCTTGTACAAAAATAGAAAAAAGTATAAAATTTATTGCAATTATAAATATAATTAAAGGAGTAAAAAATTTATTCACCAGTTTCACCCCAAGAATACTTTACTGCAAACATAAATACTGATGGCTTTTGGTCTGGAAGAGCAATTGCATAAATAACAGTATCATTAAAATTTCCTAAATTCATAGAAACATTATATTTTTCAGAAAGTTTTGTAATTTTACTTAAAGGCATATTTGCATCAGTATCATGAAATTCAATTATTTCTTGAGTAATAGTCGTTGCAAGATGCAATGAAGACATAACTTCAGCAGTGAATTGAGTATACGTTGTTGTTTGTACATTTTGTTTAATTATTAAAGGATAATAAACAGAAAACACGACTCTATCCTCTTTTAAAGATACAGTTGTTTTAAGAGAACCTGTACTAATATTATATCCTTGAGATGTAAAAGCAGTAAAGTTATCAATACAATTAGGCATTTTTTGATTAATATAATATCCTAATTGTTCTTCAATATCTTGTTGAGTGGGAACCAGTGAATTGTTTTCATAATAATAATAAGGAATATTATAAAATCCAAATGTATAATATGGAGAGGGAGTTTTATAATATCCTCCTTGCAATGAAAGATAATTTATTGCATCATTACCTATATCTTGAATGCACTGTTCAACATATACTTGAATAGGTGTTGCTGTTTCTATTGTATTTTGTTCTATTTCAGATTGTGAAAAAAAAACAAAAAAACCAATTATTAATAATATAAATAACCCTATGAGAATAAAAATACTAAGTTGTGCACGTTTCATATGTATTTTTCAGTCATTAAAGTATATAAATCTAACGTTATGATCTTTTTGTCTCAGTTAAAGAGTAAAAATATTTAATTAAAGAAGCATTAATACTATTCAATGTGACAATAATGTCATAGGAGAAAAATGCAATTATTAGCACCAACTGACGGAAATTTGTATATAGACAGAACCCATCCTCCAGCAAATGTAGGATTTAACCCAATACAACATTATGAAGCAAGAAATAGTATTCCTAGTATTCCAAGACCATATCAAACAATTGACGATAGAACAAATATAGCAGAAGCACCATATTTGAGAATGCCATTAGAAAATAAACCCTATTATGATAAAAACAGAATAAATGGATTAACTGAAAATTATAGGTAATAACAATGTACACCCAACCTTACAATTGTGCAGGATGCATACAATATACACAACCTGCGTATAGCAGTTCAACATATGCTCCACAATACAGTGCATCATCAATTGATTCAATTGTACAAAGAGTACAAGAATTTCGAGGAAGCCATAAAAGCAGTATATCAGCTTCCACTACACCAATTCATTATGATACTCCAACCTTTACTTATGAA
This sequence comes from Candidatus Woesearchaeota archaeon, assembly GCA_041671005.1. GTDB lineage: Archaea > Nanobdellota > Nanobdellia > Woesearchaeales > DSVV01 > JACRPI01. The sequence continues at coordinate 6,134 of JBAZCJ010000075.1, forward strand.
GCACATGTACAAGATTATTTTACACCACAAACAAAAGAATATCATGCAGTAAGTTTTCTCAAACAATACAGACCTGCAACACAATTCATTGCTGAAGCAGAACAAGTTGAACCAATTGTAAAAGAAACATTTGAAAAAACTACCGGAAAAACATTACCTAGTAATATTATCATTCACATTCTCGACGAAAAAAAAATGAAAAATGCGCATGGATCACATAATGGAATTTGGAACAACACCATTTTAGGATTTTCATTAAACAGTGTTCCATACAAACACGTCTTTGTTAAACATGCAGAGCTTGACCAAGTTATGGCAGTTATAGGTCATGAAATCGGACACGTTTTAACACCAACATTGCCAAATATGCATGACGAAGAAGCAAAAGCATTTGCATTTGAATTTGCGTGGATTAATACAATTGTAGAAAATAATATTAACAATCTTGAAAATAATTTCACATTAGAACCAGCAAAAAATGGGTTACATGATGTTGCAGCAAATTTTGTCAAGAAATTAATCAGTTCGGGAAAAGAAGTATTAGAAATATATAAAGAGTTGGCAAAAGGAATAATAAATATTAATGATTCAATTATAGTATCCGCCATCTAAATCTGTTGCCAAAGATTGTCTCATTTCTAGATACGTACAATGTGGTCCTGATTTTCTAACCAATCCCTCAATATTATCAACTGGAAGAACAGTATATCCTTCAGCTTCATACATCTTTTGAGCTTGATCATCAAGATCTTTGAAACCATATGAAGGAATAACTGCTTTATGTTGTTCATGATCAAGTAATGCATTGTTATACCCGACAAAAACGTAAGAACTGTCTTTATTTGTCTCTGTCTTTAATATCCCCAAAGGAATTCTTTTAACAGTAAAATAA
>JBAZCJ010000076.1:0-7010 GCA_041671005.1 Candidatus Woesearchaeota archaeon
AATACTTGACACTTACAAAAGCCCTATCAAAATTATTGCAAAAATAGAAAACAGACAAGGAGTAGATAATATTGATGAAATTCTTGATTATACTTATGGGGTCATGATTGCTCGAGGAGATTTAGGCGTTGAAATTCCTGCTGAACAATTGCCAATAATACAAAAAGAACTTATTAAAAAATGTATACTCAAAAAAAGACCTGTTATTGTTGCAACTCAAATGCTTCACTCAATGATTAATCATCCGCGACCAACGAGAGCAGAAGTAAGTGATGTTGCAAATGCAATTTACGATGGTGCTGATGCAGTTATGCTCAGTGGTGAAACTGCAAATGGGAAATATCCTCTAGCTGCAGTTGAAGCAATGACAAAAATTGCATTAGAAGTTGAATCACACCAAAAAATCCCAAGTCCTTTGCCACCAATCTCTACTACTAGTGAAATCGTTGCATTGCTTGCGCGATCTGCTATTATGGCTTCACGAGATTTAGATATTAAAGCAATAATTTTAGATACTCTTTCAGGAAAAACTGCATTGTATCTTGCTTCTTTTAGAGGAACAAGTCCGATTTATGCACAATGTTATACTTCTCAAGTTATGCAAGAACTTGCATTGTCTTATGGAATATATGCCGAATGTATTCACCCACGAAAAACAACTGATGGATTTGTTCATAAAGTATTGCCGCACCTTATGAAACAGAAATATTTTGGAGTCCATGATTTAATTATTGTCATTGCTGGAAGTTTTGGGATCTGTCATGGCGCTTCTTTTATGGAAATAAGCACACCAAAAAATATGTTAGAAGGACCAAATAGTTGTAGAGTGTAAGGTTAAAATGAGATTATTTTATTGTCTAAGATAGAAATGAAATTTATTTAATAACAACAGCGGTTCCATACACTAACAATTCTTCTCCTGCTTGAGAAATAGTGGATGTTTGAAAACGAACACAAACAATTGCATTTGCACCTAATTTTTCTGCATGTTCTACCATACGCTGAATAGCCTGTTCTCTTGAATCTGTCATTAATTTAGAATATTCTGGAATTTCACCACCAATAATATTTCGTAATCCTGCAATAATATCCGCACCAAACCATCGTGCACGTACTGTGTTTCCTACGACAGTGCCTAATACTTTGACAATCTTCTTTCCATAAATTTCTTCTGTTGTAACGTATTGCATTAAAAATTAAAATGTGTGCTGTTATTTAAATATTACGTATAGAATACACAACTTATAAAAATAACTTCTTTCTTAAGATTAATATGCCTGACGATATTCAAAAAATTGCATGGGGAAACAAAGCTCCTGTAACACAGGACGTATTGTTAAAACTTTCAGAAATCAGTATATGGTTAGACACATTTGATGATATCTTTTCTGATTTTGATCCACGTCCATATTCAGTTCGTTCATTATCTGATGATTTTTTAATTGAAATGCGCAAAGCAATAAAAGAAAAAGAAATTGACTCGTTTGAATTGCGATTATTAATTCCTAAAGATAAACGAAGCACTGAAAATGAAAAAATAGTTAGAAAACGATTGCATGATTATTTTAAGAAACAATATCATCTTTACAATCAAGATTTTAAAACACTGAAAATGTATGGAATTTTATACTCCTTGTTAGGATTTATACTCATGTTTGTTTCTAGTTATATTTCTACTATAGATTCCTCTTTTTGGCTATTTAATTTTATTTTTGTTATCTTAGAACCAACTGGATGGTTTATGACATGGTATGGATTAGAACAATTATTCTATAAAGTACCCCAAAAGAAAGAAGAACTTTCCTTTTTTGGAAAAATGGCTCGCTGTACAATTGAATTTATCAGTTATTAATTCAGTTAAACCCTATTAATTCATTCTTTTAAAGACAATTAAAACTCTAATTCATAAGATTTATATATTAATATTGATTATCTATTAATAATGATTATTAATAAGGAAAAACATAAGAAACAAAATCAACAAAAGATTTTTTTACATTCTGATACACGAAATACGTACCAGCGTACTAAAATTTTAGAATATCTGCAGTCAGTTTGTACACATCCTACTGCAGAACAAGTTTATACTACAATTAAAACACAAATCCCAACAATTACCCTTGCAACAGTCTACAGAAATCTTAATATTCTTGCAGAACAAAGAAAAATTCTTCGATTGGAAATAAATAAAGAGTTTAGATATGATGCAGATATTTCTATGCATCAACACTGTATTTGTAATACCTGTAACACCATTATAGATCTCTTTGACAAAGAGATTTCTTTATATGCATTGAAGAAAATAAAGGATTCATTTTCTGCACAGTCTGTTGTTGTAATTTTTTCAGGACAGTGCAAAAAATGTTGGGGGGATAAAAAATGAAAACAACCGAAAGTCCATATAAAACATCAACAACAATGGCACCACCCGTTGACTGGTACAGATTAGGAATAACTATGCCTATTGGGGATTATTGGAGAACTAGCACTAGTTCATACAAACCACGGAGGAATTACAATGGAAGCAATTATTAACAAAGAAGCACCAGGATTTACGACAGATGCGTATATTAATGATGAAATTGAAAAAATATCCCTAGAACAATACAAGGGAAAATGGGTTGTATTATTTTTTTATCCTGCAGACTTTACATTTGTTTGCCCTACAGAACTGGGGAGTCTTGCAGATGCATACTCTGAACTGCAAAAATTAGATGTAGAAGTATTGAGCGTCAGTACTGATACTGCATTTGTTCACAAAGCATGGCATGATACTTCTGAAACAATCAAGAAGATTGCATTTCCTATGATAGCAGACCCTACTGGAAAAATTTCCAAAAGTTATGGAGTTTACATTGATACAGAAGGAATTACATATCGCGGGACATTTTTAATTGACCCAGATGGAATCTTAAAAGCATTTGAAATTCATGATAACAGCATTGGACGAAGCAGTGTTGAATTAATCAGAAAAATAAAAGCAGCACAGTTTGTAAAAAAATATGGTGACAAAGTCTGCCCTGCAAATTGGGAACCTGGAAAAGATACACTGAAACCTGCATTAAATCTTGTTGGAAAAATATAGGTGAAACAATGAACCAAACTAAAACTATTGAACCTTTACCATATGCATACAACACATTAGAGCCATACATTGATGAAGCAACAATGAAAATTCATCATGACAAACATCATCAAACTTATTTTGACAAATATACAACTGCTCTTACAAATAATAAAAAATTGCAAGAAATGGATGTCAAGGACGTTTTGAAAAATCTTACGCTTGTTCCTGATGAAATTAAACAAGCTGTCATTAACCATGGGGGTGGACATTATCATCATAGATTCTTCTGGACCATCTTAAAAAAAGATATTGAATTTAAAGGAAAAATAGCTGATGCCATTGTCAAAAAATGGGGAAACTATGAAAAATTTAAAGAAATGTTTACTCAACAAGCACTTTCTGTTTTTGGTTCTGGATGGACTTGGTTAGTTACAGGAAAAGAAGGGTTGGAAATTATAAACACCAAAAACCAAGATTCTCCTGTTAGTATAGGAAAAGAACCATTACTCTGCATAGATGTATGGGAGCATGCATATTATTTGAAATATCAAAATAAAAGAGCAGAATATGTTGAAGCATTCTTTCATGTGATTAATTGGCAACAGGTTGAGAAATACTACCCGCATCACTGAGTAACAACACAATGCTTTAATATTTCATTTTCTTTTATATATATATGTTAACCAGAGAGCAGTATGTTGAGAAGATATTATTAGGGATTTCATTTACAATACGAGCCCTTATTCTTATTGAAACAGTAACTGCAGCATGGAATAAAGACTTACTTTTAGTTTTCCTTTCCCTAGGCGTTCTTATTTTGACTTTTACTCCGTCATTTATTGCAAAAAACTTGAAAATAAATCTCCCTATTGAATTTGAGTTCTTAGTTTTTATTTTTATATCTGGATCAATGTTTTTTGGGGAAATATTCAAATTTTACCACGTTTTTTGGTGGTGGGATTTATTTTTACATGCACTTTCAGCAATTTTGTTAGGATTTGGCGGTTTTCTTTCAGTGTATATCATGTATACTGAAAAAAGAATCCGAACATCACCTCGTTTTATTATCATTTTTGCATTCTGTTTTGCACTTGCAATAGGTGCATTATGGGAAATTACTGAGTTTAGCATAGACCAAATATTAGGATGGAATATGCAAAAATCTGGATTAATTGATACAATGACTGATTTAATCGTTGATGCTGCAGGAGCTTTACTTGTTTCTATTGGAGGTTATTTTTATTTAAAACGAAAAGAACCTACAGGAATCTTTGAAAAATTTTTAAAAAGGTTTATTGAAAAAAATCCCAGATTATTCAGAAAAAAATTAAGAAAATAACATCTTTTTTATTAAATACTATTTTTTCATTACTGGAGCAACTGCATGAACACCTTTTCTTGTAAATCCATGCAAAATGTACTCTGGGTCTTTAAGATACATCGCACATATATGATTAAACCCAATTGCTGCTCGTAGCATAAGTTCTCTATGAGTAAATAAACTTGCTAAAGCATCAGGATTTCCATGTATTCGTGCATCAAAAAATTTTTGCACTATTCCATCATACCCTTCACTTGATGATTCCTTTGTTACTTTACCATACCCGCCAGAAGCAACATATCGCTCATGTTCTAAATACAATTGATACACTCGGTCTGGGGAACAATGATATGTACACAGATGATTAATGATTCTATCTGTAACTTCTTTTGTTGCTCGTGTAAGAGGAATTGCGTCAGCTTCATGTATCGCAGGATTACCATCTTGCCGCCATTCTCTTTCTCGATTAATTACAAAAATATTTTTAAAACACGGATGCAATTTTTTATCGCCACCAAATTTCCATTCAAGCCTTTCAAGAGGGTGATCTCGCGCAGATTCTTCATACATTTGATTTAATTCTTTAATTCGAGCAGAATTCTGCTGAGAATATGCATCAATAATCTCTTGCAACGATATTCTTGCAGGGAATTCTGTATAATCTTGGCGTTCTAAATCAAGAGTATTTGCATAACGATCGGCACATTTAACAATAATTGCCCTTCTTCTACTTTCTGAAAGAAATTTTGAACGTGAATTAAACAATCGATGAATATATTCATAATAAATTTCATTACAGGTTCTTCTTGTAAGTAAAACAACTGATTCTTTTACTTGCCTAGTTATTGTATATGCATACTCCTTTTTTATTCCATTCCCAATAAGATTTCTTACAAGACGCTGCTGTAATTGCTCTCCTTGCTTTTTAATATACTTTTTTTCTTCTCTTGCATTTCTACGTGAAGAATATTTTTTTTTCTCTTCGATAGCATCGTGAAATAGACCAACAAGTAAGGTTATAGGATCTTTAACTCCTGCTCCCAACAACACACCAATAGTTTGTTCAGGGTGAAGAAAATATGGTCCCCCTAATTTTCTTGGCTTTGCAGTACTGTATTCCTGTACTGCACGATAATAACCGATGACAAGAATTTTTTTTGATTCTTCTTCAAGAGTAATACCGTATAATTCTAACAATTCATTTATTCTTTTTTCTATAACACTTTTTACTTCAGAAAATGATTTGTTTACTACTTGTTCTAATAAAATTTTAATTCGGTCAATCTCCTGCTGTTGAAAAACCATTCAAAAGGAGAAGTAATACGAATTTATAAAGATTAGCCACTTAATAAAAATGCATTGATTTATTGAACAGAATGGCAAGATTTATAATAATGTTATTCTTTAAAAAGGTCAATGAGTATTAAAATAATAAAATATATGTAGAGGGACTGGAACATTATGTTAATCTACAATTTAATCGTGTTTATTTTTTCTCTCTTTATTCTTGTAAAAAGTGCTGAATATGCAGTACGATACTCTTCTCGAATTGCACGGGTTTTTCACATATCTGAGTTTATTGTTAGCTTTTTTATTATTTCAGTTATCTCTGTATTTCCAGAAGCAACTGTATCAATCATTTCAGCTATACAAGGCATACCTGAATTTGGATTAGGTACCCTACTTGGCTCTAACATTGCGGACCTTTCTTTAGTATTTGGAATAGTTGCATTATTTTCTGCGAAAGGAATAACTATCAAAAGTCAAATATTAAAAAATGATTTTTTTTATTTAATATTGCTTCTTATACCGGTTATCCTTGGATTTGATGGATATTATTCTCGAATTGATGGGATTATATTGATAGTGAGTAGCATCGTCTTTTTTATTACATTGTCTATAGAAAGTAAAATGTTCAAAAAGAAATTCAATAATGATAAAAACCGCAAATGGGTTAAAAATCTATTTTTACTGATTATCAGCTTAGGATTTTTGATTACAAGCGGATATTATACCGTTACATATGGGGTTTTCTTTGCCAATGACATGAAAATCCCGTCAGTATTAGTTGCATTAACTATTGTTGCCATTGGTACCTGTCTTCCGGAGTTAATATTTTCAATAAAAGCAATAAAATTAAATCATAATGAACTTGCATTAGGAGATATTTTAGGGACTGTCATCACAGATGCAACATTAATTATTGGAATTATTTCTTTGATACACCCATTTGTATTTAATCCATTGATTATTTATGTTACTGGAATTATGATGTTTATTGCAGGAGTCCTTGTGATAATATTTATTCGAACAGGAAAAATATTGACTAAAACAGAAGGATTGTATCTTTTGCTGTTCTATATTCTCTCATTAATTATTGGTTTTGTTGTCAATGCATTGGTTTCTGGATAGAAAAAAACAAGAAAAAGAGGCAAGAATTAATTATTAAAAATAAGGAGTTATCGTAATATCTAATACTGCTTCTTTATTTTTCATCTTTTCTACTAATTCTCTTTTAATATCCTTTGCCACTTTATCTGCGTTTATTGCAAAGGTTCTCTGATCTGTAAAATTTGTTTTTCGAATAACCATTTCATGAGGATTAGTAAAGCCTGAGTTATA
>JBAZCJ010000077.1:0-6849 GCA_041671005.1 Candidatus Woesearchaeota archaeon
TGTTCTCATTGCACTTATTATTGGATTGGTTGATGATATTTTAGGGTGGAAAATTGGATTAAGAGCACGATATAAAATAGCATTAACATTTTTTATTTCATTGCCTATTGCAGTAATTAATGCAGGCCATTCTACTATGAATTTTCCCGTGTTGGGTGCAATTGATTTTGGGTTATGGTATCCGTTAGTTTTTATTCCTGTTGCAATTATCGGTACATCTAATGGATTTAATATGATTGCAGGTTATAATGGTCTGGAAGCAGGAATGGGAATTATTATTCTTTCTGTATTAACAGTTATGACTTATTTAACAGGAAATACATATGTTGCATTAATTGGTGCATGTATGATTGCTGCCCTTACAGCATTTTACTTTTATAATAAATATCCTGCAAAAATTTTTCCAGGAGATACTTTAACATACTCAGTTGGGGCTTTAATAGCAATTATCGCGATTTTAGGAAATGTTGAAAAATATGCGGTTATTATTTTTATTCCATATTTTATTGAATTAATTCTCAAATTAAGGGGAAATTTAGTTAAAGAGAGTTTTGCAAAAGTTAGAGAAGATGGCAGTCTTGAAAACCAGTATGAAAAATGGTATGGGATTGAGCATATTGTCATAGATTGTTTAAAGAAAGTAAAAAAAACTACACATGAAACCAGCGTTGTATGGTGCTTATTTTTAATTCAATTATTTTTTTCTTGTCTTAGCCTTATCATTTTTTTCATTAATAACCCTTTTCCATGATCTTACCTCAATTATTAACCATAAACTATTAAAAACAATGCAGTTTTTCAGTATATATGGCAATTGATTATGATAACCCAGATAATCTTCTTGATATGGGTAATTCTTTAAAAAAAGAAAAAACCTTCAAGGAAAATCAAGAAAAAATAGCGAAATTAAAAGAAGAATATAAAAAAGAACAAAATAAAGAAGAATCTGTACCTTTTTCTATTTTAAAATATAAATCGATATTATTTCTTTTATGTATCATTTTAGTTGCAGTAGGCATTCGATTGTATGTTGCATCTATGCCTTTGACAGAGCAGTGGGCAGAGCAAATAGTTGAAGCAAATATAAAAGATCAGGTTAGCAATAAGATTACAGAACAGTATCCAACACTATCTGATGTTGCAAAAGGAGACCTAATCATTAAAGGTACACAAGAAGCATTAATTGCAGAGCAAAATCAGCAAACAATTGAAAATTTTAAACATGCTTATCAGGAAAGTTATCGTGATTCTGAGGGAACCGCGTATTTGTATGAAATAGATCCATATTATTTTTATGGGGTTGCACAAAATCCTGAAGCTTTGTTCGATCTTTCAACAAGATCTTTCTTGCCTTTTTTTGAACGATGGTTTTATTCATGTTCAACTTTACTCATTCCAAATATTTCATTTACTAAGTCAATTTCATACATTCCATTATTATTTACACTTTTATCAGCAGCATGTATCTTTTTTATAGGGAAAATAATTTGGAATGAAGAAGCAGGGTTTATTGCTGCCTTGCTGTTTGTGTCTCATCCAATTCTTCTTGAGTTTAGTTTAATCGGATTTGTTGATACCAACATGCTAAACATATTTTTTATTCTTGTTACTGGACTTTTATTTATTGTTTCACTTCAGTCTTTCAAAAATAGAAAATATGTTATATTAGGAATTAGTGCAATCAGTATTATCCCTTTAATTATTTTATTTAGGTATAACTGGTCCGCGTGGTATATTAGTATTATTTTGTTAATTATTCCTCTTTGTTGTTATGGGTTATTATTATTGTGCAAGAAGATATACTATTGGAATCAACAAACAAAGAAAACAAAGTACGCGATTTTTAGTGTGTGTATTATTTTATTAATATGTGGTGGGATATTTATTAGTTTTATTAATACAACAGGAATAAACAAATATATTCCTAACAATGTAAAAACATATTTACATATTGAATCGAAATCTACTCTTGAAGTATGGCCAAATGCTTTTTCATTAATTACAGAATTGCAAAGTAATTCTTTTTCCGAATTTATCGGGTATCTTGGTAAATTATTTTTCATATTTGCTTTTTGTACTTTTATTTATCTATTATACCTTACAATTAAAGAAGGAACTATACTTTATCTTTACATTCTTATTTCATTCCTTGTGTTTACAATTCTTGCAGTTCAAGCTATTAGGTTATTGCCTTATGTAATTCCTTTTTTTGCGTTATTATTTGGTATTGGTTTTATAAGTACAGTAAATTGGATTACAACAAATCTTAAAAGGCTATTTTTTCCAAATGAGAAAAAATCAATTTTATTAACAACATATATTATTTTGTTTATCATTATTTCTTTACCTTTTGTTTATCCTTTGGTAAACCAAATCACAGAAAAAAGTAATATTATGCCAATTATGGATGATGCGATATATAATAGTGCTATTTATTTAAAAGAGAACAGTCCGGAAAATGCAGTTGTGAGCACGTGGTGGGATCGGGGTACATTTTACAATACCCTTGCAGAAAGAGAAGTTCATTTGCAGTCAGCACCTCACATGCCTTGGACATATTGGTTATCTCTTTTTTACATTACAGATAGTTCTGTTGAAGCAAAAAATATTATGCGTATGTTAACATGTCATCAAGGATATAATATCCCTAATTACGTAATGAGTAATTTATCAAAAAGTGATTCTATGATTTTTATGAGTGATCTTTTATCTTTAAGTACATTTGAGCAACAAACAGAATTTATTAATGCGTCTTTTGTAAATGAATATATTAATGATAATTTTATTTCATCTCTTTCTGCATGTTATAATAATTCTCAAGAAACATATGTTGTAGTAATAGATGATATTATGCCTCGTTTCTCATCTGTGCAGTATCTTGCACAATGGGATTTTGAAACAGAACAAGAAGATCTTAAATATCCATATACTAATCTCGATGAAGGAGGTTGTTCTAGGACTCAAAGTGGAGTATATTGTACAGTTAATAATGCTAACTTTTATGTAAACCTTACAAATTTGGATTGGAAAAGTCAACTTCTAGTAGATGAAGTTTTTGTTGTAGAAAATAACACTGTACAGCATAATGTAGTTGAAAATCAAACAATACAAAAAACATTGATAGTTTATCAGCGTGCAGATCAGTGGAAAGTATTGTATCTTTCAAAAGAAGTTGCAGATTCTATATATATTCGCCTTATGGTTTTAGACGCATATAATGCTCCTGAATTTGAAAAAGTATTTGATGAAGTGCATACAGAAACATCATGGGTTAAAGTGTATAAAGTGAAGGTTTATTAATATCTTAACTTAAATTTGTTTCATGTTCAAAGATGAATGGAAAGCAACATCTTATTTGATAGGTGTAACTATTGGTGCAGGTATTATTGCATTGCCATATGTCTTTGCTCATACAGGATTTCTTGTTGGAACTGTTGCGTTAATTATTTGTTGGGTAATTACTCTTCTTTTAACTCTTGCTTTGGGAGAAATTGTTTTGCGAACAAAAGAAGATCATGAAGTTTCAGGATTAATAGAAAAATATCTTGGAAAAAAGGCAAAACATTTTATGGCATGTATTACTGTTTTGTACATTTATGGTGCAATTCTTGCATATGGGATGGGATTAGGAGAAGCAATTCACGGTATTTTTGGCTTTAATATATTAATAAGTAGTGTTGTCTTATTTTTTGTACTAAGTGCAATTGTTTATTTTGGTTTAAAGAGTGTTAGTAATGCTGAAGTCATCCTTACTCCTTTTATTTTTTTTATTATAGGTATCATTTTTTTGTTTTCTTACAACCATATTGCAATTCAAAATTATTATTCTTTAATAGGAGAAAATGTTTTTATGCCTCTCGGTCCATTATTTTTTGCGTTAATGGGTTTTTGGTGTGTTCCTGATATGAAACGTATTTTGAAAAACAAAAAATCGTTAAAAAAAGCAATTATTCTGGGTGTGACAATTCCAGCAGTCAGTTACCTTATTTTTGCAGTAATTGTTGTAGGTGTGACTGGAGAAAGCACAACTGAAGTATTTAGCGTTGGTCTTGCAGAATATGTTGGTCCATGGGTAGGGAAACTATTATATCTTTTTACGTTTTTTACAATTTCAACATCATTTATTGGCCTTGGTTTTTCATTAAAAGAGATGTTTTGTGAAGATTATTCGTGTCATAAAAATATAGCCTGGCTTGCTGCATTTGGTATTCCTCTTGTTCTTTTGTTTGTTGTTAAAAAAGGGTTTGTTGATGTAATTGGAATTACTGGTGCTCTGTCAACAGTATTTATCTTTGGCATGACAATGGTCATGTTTTACAAAGCAAAGAAATTAGGAAAAAGGAAACCGGAATTTACATTAAATTTGCCAAAATCAGTTGCAGTATTAATTATTATATTTTGTTTAATAGTTGCAATATATACTGCATGGAAATATATTTTTATTTAGTAACCATTGCTCGTTTTGCACTTTCTGTAAGTTGCCAGCTTTTATCTCCACTAATTTTTGTTGTAGAAACTATTGCATTTTTCTTTTTAAGGTTTGCAATAACCCCATTGCACTTGTTTATTTCAAGGTGAATATCTGTTGCAATTTGTTTTAAAGTCATAGGTTCATGGCGTATAACTGAACGAAGAACATTTTGTTCTGCAAGGGTAAATTCTTTGTCAAATGTTTGCATAACTCGTGTTGGTTCAGAAACTTCAGCAACTGGTGTTTGAAGATCTGTTTCAGCAATAGGTTTTTGTTTAGCTGGACTTTGATCAATGATTTTAGATGTGCTATGTTTTTTTATAATTTCAGGAACATATCCATCTACAGGAATATTGTTGACAATAAGTATTTCTTTTGCTGCAGGGAATGTAACAGTATAATCCTTTGTTCGTGCAAGAGGGTTGCTATCTTTAAATCGCTGATAATGAAAATCAAATATAAGATCGGTATATTCTAATAATCGTCTAACATTACCATCTGCAACAGCAACCAGAAAATCAATTGCTTGAGGATTTAATCGTTTGTAATAATTAACACCTGTTTTGGAATTTGATAATCTATTTTCAAGAACTTGTTTCATAACATCATTGTTTAAGGGAGTTAATCGAACAATTCTATTTCCAAGCCTATCTTTAAAAGACCCTGGAACATTTTTGAGTTGTTCACTGATTTGTGCAATAATAATACTTTTGATATGTCGTTCAGTGGGATTTTCCCATTTACTTCGTGCTTCTAAGATTATGCGCGGATCAGTTGCTTGAAATTCATCAATAATTAACACTGTTTTTTTTGTAGGCATTTCTTTTAAACGGATCATATCAAATAACGTTCTTTTTCCGCGAAGTGCTTCTGTAAGGTTAAAAGAAGGAGGTAATGCATCAGCATCAAGATAAATAAATGAATAATCTGTAAACAAGTCTTGAACTCTTTTTAAAAGAGATGTTTTTCCAGCACCAGTTAACCCATTCAAGAAACAAAGTTCTTCTTTTAAAATAAAATTTTTAATCTGTTGTTCTTGTTCTTCCAATCCAATAAGTTGAGCATTTGGCCGAGCATCTAAAGGGTTTTCGCTGAATTCAAGTTGACTATACCATGGTTCCATGGCTATTTTTCTGGTTCAGTCCTATTTATAGTTTTTGAAAAAGACATTTTTCATGAAAATTTATATAAAAAATATAAGAAATTTTTAGTTTTAGAATTACTTTCCAATAACAATTCAAATATGATTTACACATAAAACAATCACTTTTATATAGCCTTAACTATTGTTTTTTTTAATAATAATATTCTATAAAAACTCTAAAAAGGGGTGTGAATATGGCAATTGAAAAAGTACAGAAACGAAGTGGGGATGTTGTTCCGTTTGATAAGACAAAGATTACTCGTGCAATATTCAGAGCAGCGCAGTCTGTTGGTGGTAATGACGTAATTCAAGCTCAAATGATTACAACAAATGTTATGAATATTCTTGAGCAACAGTTTTTGGATACCGTTCCGACAGTTGAAGAAATTCAAGATATTATTGAAAAAGTATTGATTGAAACAGGCCATGCAAAAACTGCAAAAGCATTTATTTTATACCGGGCAGAGCACCAAAAACAAAGATCAGGTAAAAAGAAAACTGATGAAATTGATGGGATGTTTGCATGCAAATCTAAACTATATTCTCTTGTTCCTTCTACGCAAGTTGATGCGTATAAACGCTTGTTCTATCTTATGCGTGATTGGCAAGAAGAAAAAATAATTCCTATGAAAGATAAAAATGATTATCTTGCACATAATGATCTTGCTGAAAATATATACAAAAATAAATATTATCTTAAAAATATGAACGGCGATAATATTGAGCAGAAGCCAGAGCAAGTGTTTGCAAGAATTTCTGCGTTTATGGCTGCAGTAGAAGCAACACCAGAAAAACAGGAAGAGTGGGCAAAAAGATTTTACATGATGTTGTATAATGGGTATTTTGTTCCAGGTGGTAGGGTTATTGCAGGTGCAGGAGATTTATTTAGGATTAAATCATTGTCTAACTGTTTTGTTTCTACCATCCAAAAAGATAACATTGAATCTATTTATCAAACGGCATATGAATGCGCACGTACTTATTCATATGGGGGAGGTATTGGTGTTGATCTTTCAGGTTTGAGACCAAGAGATTCAATTGTTCATAATGCCGCGGACAAATCGACAGGTGCAGTATCATTTACTGAGTTATATTCTTTGACAACAGGTTTAATTGGTCAGTCTGGCAGAAGAGGTGCATTAATGTTGACATTGGATGTGAAACATCCCGACATTTTTCATTTTGTCACAGTCAAAAAAACACCTAACTGGATAACAAAACAAATTGTTGAGCA
>JBAZCJ010000078.1:0-6843 GCA_041671005.1 Candidatus Woesearchaeota archaeon
TAAAGAACAGGCATTTATCTTATATGCTTTTCTGAAAATTTTTCAACAAGTCAAAATGGTTTGTCCAGTGCTTTATTCTCAATAAAATGAATTAATTCCTTCACAAGACATGCTGTTGTGAGATATATAAGTAACTGTGTTCATATTTGTGTATACACCACAGCCAATGAGGCTGCTGAAATAAAAACCGAAAGGAAGGTGGAACTATGGAAAAAAATAAACCAGCTAAGAACTTTAAGGCAGGTGCTGTTCGTGCAACTATATGGAGTAATTTAACAAAGAATGAAGATGGCACAGAAGGCTCATATAATACTGTTGCACTTGAGCGAAGCTATAAAGATAAAAATGGTGCATGGCAAACAACAAGTTCTCTTCGAGCAAATGATGTACCAAAAGCATTGCTAGTTTTAAACAAAGCGTATGAATTTATAGCACTAAACGAAGAAGAAGAGGTACAGTCCTCTTCTCAGATCTAAAAAACATATAAACTTGGAGGAGATACCTATGAAAGACGAGGACGAAACAATGGTTGAAGAATTAAATGAGGAACAATTTCAATTTGAAAAAGAGGAGATAGATGCTTCTTCAGTAAAAAAGAAAGGTAAAGAAATAACTATTAATGATTTGCCAGGCATTGGTCCAGCAACTGCTGAAAAACTTACTGCTGTTGGATTTGGTACAGTCATGGCTATTGCAGTTGCAACACCAGGGGAAATTGTTGAAGCATCAGGCATTTCAGAAGCAGGTGCGCGAAAAATAATCAATGCTGCACGAGATAATCTTGAAATGGGATTTGAAAGTGGCGATCAAATTTTGAAAAAGCGTGAGCGAGTTATTAAATTATCCACTGGACACAAAGGTTTTGATACTATGATGGGTGGTGGATTCGAAACTGGCGCGATTACTGAAATCTATGCTGAATTTGGCGGTGGTAAAACACAGATTGGTCATATTCTTGCTGTAAATGCATTAGCTCTTGAATCTGAAAAAAATCCTATCGTGTTTTATGTTGATACAGAAAATACATTTAGGCCAGAACGAATAAGACAAATTGCAGAAGGAAAAGGCATGGATGTTGATACTGTATTAAAAAGCATTAAAGTAGGCCGTGCATATAATTCAGATCATCAAATGTTATTAGTTGATAAAATTGAAGAATTAATTACTGAACAACATCTAAATGTTAAACTGATTGTAATTGATTCTTTGACAGCTCATTTTAGGGCAGAATTTGTTGGAAGAGGAACACTTGCAGATAGGCAACAGAAACTCAATAAACATATGCATGCATTATTGAAATTGGCAGATACTCATAATGTCTGCGTTTATGTGACTAACCAAGTTATGGCAAAACCAGATCAATTTTTTGGTGATCCGACTCAAGCAATTGGTGGCCATATTGTTGGACATGCAAGCACATTTAGGATTTATTTGCGTAAAGGTAAAAAAGGAAGTAGAGTTGCAAAACTTGTTGATAGTCCAAACTTACCTGAAGCAGAAGTAGCATTTTACCTTGCTGAAAAAGGTTTGCAGGATATTTAATTAAATTATTTTTTCATTTTTTATTTTTCTTTTGTTATCAGTAAAACATATAAACATTGATACTTTATTTTTTTTAATGACGAACGAATTAAAAAATCAAATCGAAGCCCTTTTATTTGCTTCAGGAAGAAAGATGACTATTGATGAATTAAAGATACATTTAACTATTTCTTCAGCAGCAGCAGTTAAAGAAGCTGTAGCAGAACTTCAAAAAGAGTATGAAGAACGCCAAAGTCCAGTTATTGTTGTTCAGGAAGGCGATTCTTGGAAATTAACAACACGAGAAAAATATCTTCATCAAGTTAGAAAAATAAATCCTAATACTGAATTGACTAAAACAATGATGGAAACACTTGCAGTGATTGCATGGAAACAGCCTATTACCCAAAGTGAAGTAATTAGTATTCGTACAAATAAAGCATATGATCATATTGCAGAATTAGAAAGAATGGGTTTTTTGATTAAAGAAAAATATGGCAGAACATTTATGCTTAAATTAACACAGAAATTCTTTGATTATTTTGATCTTCATGATGCACAGGCTGCTCGAGAGAGATTTAGTCATATTAAAGAATCAGAGGAAACACAGAAAAAACTTGAACAAGCACGTGCAGCAGCAGATGCCTCTGTACAGCTTCCAGAATTAACAGAACAAGTAAAATCTAAAGAGGAAACGGTTTCTGAAGAAACAGAACCATCACAACAAATTGTTGAAGAACAACATCAAGAAGAAGTTGCGTTAGGCACTGCAGAAGAAGAGTTAGAAAATCTTGGTGATAGAGAAGAAATGCTTGAAGAAGATGAAATTCAACCTCAAGAAGCTTCTTTTGTTCAAGGTTATGAAAAAGATGCTGAAAAAACTCAAAATAAAGATAAAAAGAAATCTAAAAAACCTATTGAGTGAAATTATGCAAGTTTTTCTTGTTCAATGTCCACAATGCCACAATAAAATGAAATTTATGCCTTTTAAAATTGATACTTTATTTGGTAAAAAGAAGCGATGTGTTTATTGTGGTAAAACTTTTTCAATACGAGAACATATTGTTCAATAATTATTCTATTTCTTCTTCAAAAAATTTAAATGTTTCATTATTTTTTTGATTTTCGTTTAATGTTACTAAATAAGAAATATCGCCAAATTGTTCTTCTGCACATTCTTTACAATAATAATCTTGACTATCTTTAATGGCAAAAGATGCTTTTTCTTCACAGATAAGGCATTTCTTCATTTTTATATTTATTGTCATTTATTCTTTTTAAAGTTTTTTGTTAATTAATAAGAATATTTTTGTTACATATTGAAGAATATAAGAAAAAAGGAACAGCTATCCATGTTTCCCGCGCAACAGCGCAGTACTGCATGAAACGTGGGTGTTCTTGACGGCTGTGTTCGAAATGGGAACAGGTAGGACCACACCACTATGGCCGTTCACGAATAATAAGAATTAGCACTTCTTTATAAAAGTTGTGTCCTTTTTCCACATAAACTATATAAATTGACCTGCTTCTTCTTCGTCTATGAACATCGCTATTTTTGGTTCTGGATACGTCGGTTTGGTGACAGGAACATGCCTTGCAAATCTTGGACATACTGTTATTTGCGTTGATGTTGATGAAAAGCGTATTGTAGATCTTCAGAAAAATATTCTTCCTATTTATGAGCCAGGTTTACAAGAATTACTTATGAAAAATGTTGCAGAAAATAGGCTTTCTTTTACAACAAATGCAATGAATGCGGTTCAAAACTCAGAAGTTATTTTTATTACAGTTGGTACACCTCAAACAGTAGATGGACAGGCTAATTTGACTTATATATTTCAAGTAGCTGCAACAATTGGTACATATATGGATGGATATAAAATAATTGTTGATAAAAGTACTGTTCCTGTTGGTACTGCTGATATAGTAAAATCTAAAATTAAAGAACATCAATCAGTGCAGTATGAATTTGATTTGGTTTCTAATCCTGAATTTCTTAGAGAAGGAGAAGCAATTCATGATTTTATGAATCCAGATAGGATTGTAATAGGTGTTGAATCAGAAAAAGCAAAAGAAATGATGATAAAACTTTACAAAGGACTTGAAAGAACAGGAAAACCTATTTTTGTTACAGATATTAAAAGTTCAGAGTTAATTAAATACGCTGCAAACGCATTTTTAGCTACAAAAATATCTTTTATGAATCAAATTGCACAACTTTGTGAAAAAACAGGAGCAGATGTAAAAGAGGTTGGAAAAGGGATAGGGTTGGATTCTCGAATTGGCTCACGTTTTTTACAAGCTGGGATTGGATATGGGGGTAGTTGTTTTCCTAAAGATGTTCAAGCATTGGTATATACAGCAAAAGAACAAGGAATAGATTTTTCATTACTTAATGCAGTTGATATTATCAATAATCAACAAAAGAGATCATTACTCCCAAAAATACAGAAGTGTATTGGTTTAATTTCTGGTAAGACAATTACAATTTTAGGGCTTTCATTTAAGCCAAAAACTGATGATGTTAGAGAGGCTCCTTCTGTAACAATAATTCAACAGCTTATAGATGCAGGTGCACATTTACATCTTTACGATCCTATTGCTATGCCTTCTATGAAAAAGATATATCCTTCTTTAAATTATTGTCTTACTCCTTATGACGCAGTTCTTGGGTCTGATTGTGTTGTTATACTCACAGAATGGGATGAATTTAGGTATTTAGATTTAAAAAAAATAAAACAAACTATGAAAACTCCTTGTATTGTTGATGGAAGAAATATTTATGATCCTGTTGAACTCAAACAAATCGGATTTACATATTATGGTGTTGGTAGAGGGAAAATATGAAAATATTAGTTACAGGTGGTGCTGGTTTTATAGGAAGTCACGTTGTTGATGCGTATATTGAACAAGGACACACAGTTGTTGTTGTTGATAGTCTTTTAACAGGTCAAAAAAAGAATATTAATCCTCATGCAATACTTTATACTTGTGATATTACATCTCCTGATCTTTTTGCAATTTTTGAAAAAGAAAAGCCAGACATTGTTAATCATCATGCAGCACAAATGAATGTTCATTATTCTGTAGAACATCCTATTAATGATGCCCATGTAAACATTCTTGGTCTTTTAAATGTATTACAGTGTTGTGTTAAAACTAAAGTAAAAAAAATAATTTTTATTTCTTCTGGGGGGGCAATGTACGGTGATACAAAAATAATACCTACCCCTGAATCAATATATCCTGAACCTCTTTCTCCATATGGTCTTGCAAAATTTGTTGGAGAAGAATATGTTAAACTATTTCATCGTTTATATGGATTACAATACTCAATACTTCGCTATGCTAATGTTTATGGTCCACGACAAAATCCAAAAGGAGAATCAGGAGTAGTCTCAATTTTTATTGATAAACTATTTCATAACCAACAACTTATTATTTATGGTGATGGTAAACAGACACGAGATTATATTTTTGTTGCAGATGTTGTACAAGCAAATGTTTTATGTTTGACTGCAGGCGATAGTTATGCATTTAATATTGGTACTGGTAAAGAAATGTCTGTGATTCAATTGTTGGAGGTTCTTTTAATAATTATAAACAAAAAATCATTACCTTTATTTGAACCTTCACGTTCTGGAGAAGTAGCACGAGGTGCATTAGATTGCAGTTTAGCAAAAAAAATAATACATTGGCAACCTCAATATTCATTACGTGAAGGCATAGAAAAAACAGTACGAGAACTACAATGAAAACTGTTTTGATTACAGGAGGAGCAGGGTTTATTGGAAGTCATTTATGTGATTTTTTCCTTGCTCAAAAATTTAAAGTAATTTGTGTTGATAATTTTGTCACAGGTTCTAAATTAAATATTGGACATCACTTACAAAATCCTTTGTTTAGTTTTATAGAACATGATGTTTCAAAACCGTTTATAGTTAAAGAATCTGTTGACTATGTTTTGCATTTTGCATGTCCTGCTTCTCCTATTGATTATCAAAAAATACCTTTGGAAACTTTACATGTTTGTTCAATGGGCACATTTCATATTCTTGAACTTGCTCGTCAAAAAAAAGCAGTATTTCTTCTTGCATCAACGTCTGAAGTATATGGGGATCCTGCAATAACACCTCAACCAGAAACTTATTGGGGAAATGTTAATTCAATTGGTCCACGTAGTTGTTATGATGAAGGAAAACGCTATGCCGAAGCAGAGGTTATGGCTTATCATCGAGTTTATAATCTTAACACAAAGATAGTTCGAATATTTAATACGTATGGTCCACGTATGCGGAAAAATGATGGCAGGGTTGTTCCTGCATTTGTTACTGAAGCTCTTCATAATGAATCTTTAACGATTTTTGGGGATGGAACTCAGACAAGAAGTTTTTGTTATGTTGATGATTTAATTCAAGGAATTTATTCTTTGTTATTATCTTCTCTTCACGATCCTGTAAACATTGGAAACCCACATGAATTTACTATGAATCAATTGGCTGAACAGGTACTCATATTAACACAATCAAAAAGTACAATTATTTATTGTCCTCTTCCTGTTGATGATCCTAAACAAAGAAAACCTGATATTACAAAAGCAAGAACTCTTCTTGGTTGGGAACCAAAAATACAGTTAAATGAAGGGTTAAAAAAGACAATTGCATGGTTTCGTGAATAACAATGACAATTCTTAGACGCATAAGTCTTTCTTTTGTTTTCATTATTTTTGGAAGTTTTCTTGCATATCTTTTCAGAAGAATGCTTGCTCTTCAGCTTTCTGTTTCAGATTATGGTCTTCTTTATGCTCTTATTGGTTTTTTTAGTTTATTTATGCTTTTTATTGATCTAGGATTAGAACCTGCTGCTACAAAATCTATTGTTGAATTTCGTTTAAAAAATGATTATGATTCTATTCGGTCATTAGCATTTTCTGTATTTGGATTTCAAATATTATGTTCTTTTTTCTTTTTTATCATAATTTTTATTTTTTCAGATTTTCTTGCTTCATCGTATTTTCATAATCCTTTGGCACAGGAGTACAGTATTATTATTAGTTTATGGTTTTTTACCTCTCCATTTATTATTTTTATTTCATACCTTCTTTTGGGATTTCAAAGAACAACATGGTATACTGCTGTTGATTTTTTTCGAATGATAATTTTATTTATTATAACTTATTCTTTATTATTTTTTGGTAAAGGGATTTATGCACCTTTACTTGCATATGCTTTTGTTAATATTATTTTGTTTAGTATTTACATTCCTTATATTTATTCTCTGTTTCCTGATTTTTTTAAAAATATTCATTTTTTTTCATACAAG
>JBAZCJ010000079.1:0-630 GCA_041671005.1 Candidatus Woesearchaeota archaeon
CTTAAATGATGGATTATGTTCTGGAAATCCTAGTACCACAACAACATACCTTCAAAAAATGTATGATTACGGTAAAAGTAAAGGAATGACTGTTATAGCAGTTACTATTTCTCCTACTAAAAGTTATTTTGACACCACGTGCTCTAATACTAATGGAGGGGAAAATTCTGTAGATTATATCCAACAAGTTAATGAATGGATTATGAATGAACCAAACAACGTTGACTATGTTGTTAATACTTATGATGAATTAGATGACGGCAGCGGATCATTACAATCAGTATATGATAGTGGAGATCATCTTCATTTAAACAGTGCAGGACAAAATAAATTAGGAGAAATAATTTATAACACTGTTTTTATAGAATAGAACAAAATATTTAACTTTTGAATAATCATAAGATTTTTGTGAAATAGCTGAGTTCAATATTTCATCCAAATTTTAAGAGCTCAATAAGATTAATCATAAAGTATATATAATGAAAATAAGTAAAAAATAAATAGAGGAAAACCATGCAAGACACAACAGCTCCTGTCCCTAAAGAAATAGTTATAACTTGTGCACTATTTTTAACAATTCTTATTATTGGAACACTTGCATTTGATCTTTATACTAGGCAAAATAACACC
>JBAZCJ010000079.1:640-6763 GCA_041671005.1 Candidatus Woesearchaeota archaeon
TGTTCTTACCTCTGCAGTTGTTGTAGAGAACAATAAAAGTAATATAATTACAGGAGACGTTATTGGCATTACCGGAGCATCAACAGCTAATGAAATTCCTGTAATAGACAAAGATAAACAAATTGGAGTTTATACTCTTCTTCCATCTTTCTCTTTTCCTCAACCATACCCTGTTACTGAAGAGTATAGCATATTGCAAGAACAAATTCGACTCTTTTATCAAAATACACAAGAATGTAGACAAACAAATATTCTTGATGAATGTATAACTTCTGAGTTGAACACGGAAGAATACTCTTCATGGCTAAACGACTGTGAAACAAATGATGAAAAATTGTTTTATGATTTTACAGAAATATTTTCACAATGTCTTGCAAGTGAAGATAGTAATTGTGCATGCATTGGTAAACTTAATGGAGATTATGATGCAGGAGAATACACTATTAAACTGATTCAAGATCAAAAAAATATTGTTTTTTCATTAGAAGACCTTATGCTTTCTATGCCATTTACTTTTACTATTGAGGAAACTCCAATGAAATCTGATGATTATATTGTTCATGTTGATAATACTGGTGTGATTGGAAGCTTTTCATCACTTGAACCATCATCCGAATTGTATGTATATAAGTCAGACACAACAACACTTTCTGTTGAAGACCAAACTACGTTTACAACATATGAAATGACGCGAGATAGCTGTACACTTCCATCTCAGGAAATTTACAAATTTTGTATGCAATCAGATACAGTTATTGGAGATAAACCACTTGTGTATATCTTTGCAATAGATTTTAGCGAATAGAATTCCATAAGTTTTTTAAAGCTCAATTTGTCCCAAAAGTTCATGAAACAAATACTACCTGTTTTTTGTATTTTTGTTCTTCTTTTTTTTGCAGGATGCGGTCAAGAACAAGAACCAATAGAACAACAAACAAATGAAACAACAGAAGAATCACTTTGCACAATGGAATACGCACCTGTATGTGGCGAAGATGGATTAACCTATCAAAATAGCTGTTTCTCAAGTTTACGAAATATTGGTGTTGATTACACTGGAGAATGCGAATACACAACATGTTCTTTTAATGGACAAGAACATTACATCATGAACAATATGATGTATTACGAAGATAATTTAACTAGACCGTATGTCAACGTTTTATACGGTACATTTACTTTACGAGCTGATGTTGAAGGATGGTCATATTTTAAAGCAATTAATCCGGAATCGTCATATTACAGTAATAGAATGACTGAATATGAACAAAATATAACTGAGTCTGGCAATCCAATTATATGCACAACAACAAAAGACTTGCCTGAACAGTTAAAAGAATTTCTCAAAACACATGGTAACATACTCCAATTAAAAATAGATGGATATAATTTAACTGAATAATTTTTCTTTTTTCGTCACTACCCTTAGACGAAATTCCAAAAGCTTTATATATTATTATTATCTTAAACTATCCCATATAACCAAAGGGGTGGTTTGAATGTACGATAGTTTACAAAATGCAATGGTTTTTGGCCAACAGCAATTATTAGATCCGGTGGCATTTGTTGGATATAGTTTACTTCAATTTGTGATTGGTTTTGTTTTAGCAGGAATTATCGCAGCACTCGGCTATTGTGTTGCATGGATAGTTCATTGGGCTGTTAAAAAAGCATTAGAGCATTCTAAAATAGATAAATGGATGCAAAAAAATAATCTCGATAAATCTATTGGGTATGCAAGTATTTCTTCATTAGGAGCTTCATTATTGAAATGGTACATCTTCTTAATATTCCTCATTCCAGCAATGAGTTATATTACATTAGGTGAATTAACATCATTATTATTAGACATTGTTCGATGGTTACCTCGAGTAATTGTTGGAATTGCTATTGTTATGGTTGGTTTAATTATTGCAGACTTTGTCGCAGATAGACTCAGTAAAGCTAAAGGACCTGCAATTAAACATTTGAACAACATTGTTAGAGTATTAATCATCATCTTTGTTGCAGTAGTTGCACTTCAAGAGATTGGGATATACTTACGACTTGCTGAAAGTACCTTCCTCATTATCTTAACAGGAATTGTGCTTGCATTATCTTTAGCAATAGGAATTGGATTCGGATTAGGCGCTAAAGAAGAAGCAGCAGCTATAGTCAAACAGTGGAAAAAGAAATTTTAATTTTTTTTATTATATTTTCTTCTTATTTTTTTATTTTGTAAATAATTGAGACATAATTCTAAGAATATGAATTTTTTATTTAATTGATTTCCAAAGAAAGTTAAAATATTTTCTATACTATTTTACTTTCGTTTCTTCTTTTGAAAAAACAATAAGTAAATAATAGGCAGAATTCCACAGCTGTTAATCACTAGAATACAAATAAACCAAACAAGCTGATTATTTCTTCCGCATTTCCATAATGCAATGCCTTTCCAAATAATATCCCATATTAATAAGGGAATAAGCCAAAGTAAAAGTTCCATCATGTTACATTTTCAAGTATAGTTACTTAAAAATCTTGCGAAAAAATGTGACAAACTGGCACCTATTTTTTTCACTCATTTATAAACAAATAACACAAAGATATGTATATGAAAAAAATCATGCTTTTATTTATCTTCTTACTTATTCCATTTGCACATGCCATTTCTCTTAATGAAATATTTCCCAATCCCTTAGGAGACGATAATAACAAAGAATATGTTGAGATTTACACTGAAGGAAGGGTTAATCTGTCTAGTTATATCATTGGCGATGAAGCTAGCAATGATACGCTTGTGGAATTACAATATGTAAATTCTTCTTATTCTCTTATTGTTGAAGAAGGATTTGATTATAATGACATCAATGCATCTATTTATGGTGTTGGAGCAACAATAGGAAATAATTTAGGTAACAGCAATGATACTGTATTTTTTTATTCACCAACAAAAATATTTCTTGATTCTTTTCACTACACCTCTGCCCCTGAAGCACAAAGCTATGAACGAACTAATAACGGATGGGGTTTAACAAGCATTGGCAGTCCCGGATATGCAAACAAAAAACCAAATAATGATACAAATAATACTACAGAAAATACAAATACTCCCTTTATCAATAAAACACAAGTTAATATAATAAAGATTACTTCAGTTCTTCCAACAACAGTTTATTTAAATCAAACAATCACTACGGCATTCCGTATTGATAATCTTTACAATGAAAAAGTTGACGTGCAACTATATTCTTGGATTATTTTTAATGAAATTGTAATTAATAATGAAACACGACTATTTTATAACATTAGCAGATATAAAACATCAGATACTGCAAAACTCTTCTTTTCTGAACCAGGCAATTATACTCTTTGTGGTACTGTAAAAAGTAATTTATTTGAAGAAGATTTTTCAGACAATAGCATATGCACATCATTTATTATAGTAGACGCTTCAACAATCTCCTGCGACAGAAGCATTGATATTAAAATTAATAATACTATTGTTACAAATAATAAACCATTTTCTTTTGCAATTATTATGAATGATAATGAAGATATTCCGTATATTATTTCGTATTATATCCAAGAGTTTAATGGAAAAATTGCCAAAGAACCACAAAATACCACTAATGATAACATAAAACATTGGACTCCAAAAATAAAAAAAGAATATGGATTATTTACTCTTTATGCTGAACTTCTTGAACCTGGATGCAATGATGCTCAACAAAATAACAATATTATTAGTCAATATATTATTGTAAAAAATACCTTCACTGAAGAAAGCAGCATTTCTATTAATCACATCTATTTAGGTACTGATGGTGTTGCTAAAACAGGAGATATTGTTCGTTCAAAAATTGATTTGTATACAGGTAATTTAAGTCAATACAGCTCATCAATAATTAAAGCGTATATAGAAGATGAAAAAAATAACGTTGTCTCGGAAACTACAACACTTACTCTTGAAGAAAATTTTCAAGAACTTGAGTTAACAATACCAGTTATTTTAGATTATTCTTGTGATTCCTTTCCCACAACTAAACTAGAATATACATTTATTATTGAAGGAATTGGAGTTCGCACAAAACAAAAATTTCCTGTTTTAGGAGTCAATAAAGAACGATGCAATAATTTAGACACAGAGGAATATCATTCAATAGAAATTCCGACCACTGCACAGGTTAATGATATTATCACTAACAAAATTATTGTCCATAATACTGACAATATTGCACATGTATATACTATATCAAGCAAAATTTATAGAGGGCCTAAAACATACAGCGGAGATTTTTTTGTAAATCAACAAAAAATTGAACTGCAGCCAGGTAAAGAACAATCTATTTTGTTAGAAAATACAATTCCTGACCTAACAGGAGGAATATACAAAGTTAAAATATATGTGCAAAAAGATGAACAAAAAACATTAAAACAATTTACGCAAGATATTCTTATTTTTAATAATGAAAGGATTGCAGAAGAAGAACATGAAAGTGCAAAAATTATTTCTTTTTTTTCATTAAGCTCTGAACCTGACCAACAAATACCAGTAATTGCACAAATACAAGGCATTGGGAAATACACTCTCTTACTCGACACTATGACTGATAGACAAAACACAACTATTTTCTTAAATGGAACTAAAACAGTAATGTTAAACATTACATTACTTCATGGAAAAAATATGCTTATGTTAAATCTATTTTCTGGCGAAATTCTTATTGAAAGCAGACCCCTCATTCTTTTTGCTGATGAAGAAGAACTTAATGAAATTACAGTTAACACAACTATCCCTTCAACAACATCTGCATTTGAAAAAATAACTGGACATGTTGTTTTAGAACCCGTACAAGGATTACATCAGTCATATGATAATGCAACCCTACTTATTGTGATTTTTATAGCCACACTTATTGTAATCAGTGTATATGCACTTTACAAAAAAAAGCATAAGTTATTTAAAAGAACCGTACTCCCTGAGGAGTATGAAGAACATCATTAAAGCACGAATCATTATTGAAATGCTTGGTGCACCTAAAGAACATATTCAAGACACACTCAAGGGATATATTGAAAAAATTAAAACAGAAGAAAAAAATATGACTGTACGACAAGTGGACTATGCTGAACCAAAAGAATCCAATGCCCTTTTCAGTGTTTTTGCAGAACTTGAAATTGATTTTCATGATATGCCTGCATTAACTTACTTTTGTTTTGATTATATGCCTAGTTCTATAGAGATTTATGAACCAGAAGAGATAACATACAGCTGTAATGACTTCACTGACTTTATGAATGATCTACAAGCAAGACTCCATAAGTTTGATAGACTTATAAAAAATCTTTCTGCAGAAAACAAAGTTATCAAGAAAAATGGATTAACCCTTGCACGTAACATAGTTATTGCAACTCTTGAAGCAACTCCAAAATCATTAGCAGAAATAAGCAAGCGATCTGGTATGCCTGAGGAACATATAAAAAAATTCATCAATATTCTTCTTCAAGAAGGCAAAATTAAAGAAAAAGACGAAAAATATAGTTTGTAAAAAAATATTTTTTATTATATGATATACTTCTCAAAAGATTAATATACCAGGATTTCTTAAATTAGACTATGGACATAGTTTCACTTATTGGGAATCCTGTTGTGTGGGTTATTATAGCAATTATTATTATTGCTCTTGTTTATACACTCAAATCATATCTTTCTATTCTTGCATCTTCTTTGTTTTATGATTATATCATTGATGGTGGACTCTCTTTTGCAGATAATTTTGTTGCAGGTGTTGGACTTACAGGATTTGATGTAGGAGATTGGATTGCTGCAGTTATTATTTTTATGAGATATAGAAAACAAGCAGGGGTAGGATGGGCACTCCTTTTTGCTGCAGAAGCTGCAAATTTAGGATTATCTCTCATCCCTGGAATTGGTGAACCCATAGAGTGGTTTTTCAATATTTTTCCAATCATAACTATAGTTATGATATACAAACAATCCCAAGCAAATTCTGTTTATTCTCCAGTAATTGAATGCTATGATTATCTCAAAGATGAAAATCCTGATGCTGCTGAACAATGGAAAGGTGCTGTTGATAAAATTAAACAATATTATAATTCTCTCGATTATGAAGATTTAGG
>JBAZCJ010000080.1:0-6603 GCA_041671005.1 Candidatus Woesearchaeota archaeon
CAAACTGATGAGACAATAATTCTTGGATTTAATGAAACCAGTAATGAAACAACAATATCAGAATCAGAAATAATTTTAACTAATGAAACTATAGAAACAAGTGAAACCACAAACACAACAAATGAAACAATTTCTGAAGAAGTCAATGAAACAGTTTCAATAGTCTGTTCAGTAGAACAGTGTGATGTAGGATGTGCTGTGTGCAGAGATGAAAGTTGTTACGCGCCAGAAGTTGGGTGTACAGAAAAAATAAGCATTGAAAAAATAAGTCCTGTTACAATGAGTAAAGGTGAACAGCAGCTCAATATTCTTATTAAAAATACAGGAAATGTTGCGTTGCCGTATATAGAATCAGAAGTTGTAGGGTATGGTGTTACAACCCTTGAAAAAATGCCTATTGAACTTTTAGCAGCAGGGGATAAAGATTATACATTTACAAAAATAAATGTTGCAGAATCAGGGTCAATTGATTTAATTGTAAAACTCTATGTAAATCAAACAATGATTTCTCAAGAAATTTTTCAGATTACTGTTGCAGAGGATATTATTTCAGAACAAGCAGAAGAAACTGTGTTTAATACAACTGCTACAACAGAGCAACTTGACGTGTCAAAAAAACTTTATGATGAGTTAGAACAAGCATATTATGAAAAAGAAAAGCAAGAATATATTCTGTATGGGACAAAAGAAGATTTAAGTGACGTTAAAGAAGCGTTGCGTCTGGCTCAAGTTGCAATTATTGAGCAGAATAAAAAAGAATTTGATAAAAATATGATTTATGCTACAACAACGTTAAATTCAATTAAACAACAATTGGAATCAGCTCAAAAAGAGAAAAAGACACTGTGGCAGATAATGTATGAAAATCTTGCAATCATAGGTTCAATTTTAGGAGTTTTAATTAGCGTTATTACTGTGTGGTCTATTACAAAAGTTCATTTGAAGAAAACACGTATTATTAACATCATTAAAGGCAAGCAGGTTTTTAATCTTGGTAAAAAAGAAGATGTTGAAACTATTTTAGACAATGAACCAAAAAAAGATTCAACCAAGAAATCAAAAGATTTATAAGTAATTTTACCCCTTTTTTCTCTGTTCTGTATAAAAAGAGGGGGAAGTATGAAAAAAAGAGTATTCATTGTCTTGTTTATACTCTTATTTAATTTTTATATTTTATCTGTATATGCAGAAGAACACCTTTTACCCTTGCAGGGAACTGCAAAATTAAATGAAGTCAGTTTAGTATCAGGAGATATTATCATTGAAATTTATGATGCTCCTACAGCAGGAAATCTAGTGTATAATTCAACAAATGATTTTTTGAATGTTATTAGTGGCGGAAAATATGATATTTTGATAGGAAATGGGACACAGCCACTTTCTCTTATTTTTGGTAAAAAATATTATATGGATATGTATCTTGATGGTGTTGATTTAGATTTTAATAGTAGTGAGCGTCAAGTATTTATGAGTACAATAGGTAATATTTCTTTAACAACTCCTATTTCTACAAGCAGTACAGATGTTGATGATGCATTGAATGTTAGTGTAGGTGGCATGTTTATTGGCGGTAATGTTGTCTTTAATAATTTCTTTAATATTACGACAACAACAAGTTCAGTAAAAACAAATGGAACAGTAACAATCTTAAATTCAGCTGAAGATGACGCATTAAATCTTACATTTGGTGGGCTTTTTGTAGGTAGAAATGCAACAATCGGTCAAATGTTAAAAGTGACAAGTATAGATGAAGATGATGCAGTAAATATTAGTCAAGGTGGATTATTTGTGTCTAAAAATGTAACAATAGGCAAGATGTTAAAAATTAACAGTGGAGATTCAGATGATGCACTGAATGTCACAGGTGGAGTAAAATTTGGTGGAAAAATGTATGCAGAAGGAAACATAACTATAAACAAGTCTGTTAATATTCTTGGGAGTGGGGGGAATGATGGGTATGGTCTCACTATTGCAAATGGTGGTGCTTATATTGTCGGGAATCTAGATGTTATTGATTCATTTAATCAAGGAAATAATAATTTTAATATAAATTCTGATGGTGAAATTACTTCTAAAGTTATATCTATTAAATCAGGGGATGATGCATTAGATATACAATCAGGTGGTGCAATTATTAAAGGTAATTTAACTGTGGGTAATTCAGGATTTAAAATAAACAGTACAGGGCAAGTAAATACGAGGTTAATAATTTCTAATAAAACTATTATCACATTAAAGGATGAAGATGATGCACTAAATATTACCCAAGGAGGAATCTTTGTAGCTCAAAACATAACAATTGGTCAAATGTTAAACATTAAAAGTGATGATTCAGATGATGCATTAAATGTAAGTGTTGGTGGTGCTTATATTAATGGTCAGTTAGTTGTTCAAAATCAAATGTTTCCAGGAAATAACGTAATTGGAAATAATAATGGTGCAAATTTTGATTGGGCTGGAAAAACAATTATAAGAAGTAGTGATAATGATGATGCATTCAATGTGAGTAATGGTGGTGCAAATATTTTTGGAGGAATTACTATTGGAAATAAGGGGCTTTCAATTGATAGTTTAGGGCAAATCATTTCAGCAGTAACGATAAAACAATCATTAACTGTTAATGGAAATATTACTACTACAAGCAATGTTACTGCAGATTATTTTTATGGGAATGGTTCTCAACTTGAAGGAATAAGTGTTATAGAAGTACAAGATTTTCAGAATGTGACAACTATAAACGGAACTACTTCTAATAAAATTACAATTACTAACAGTGGC
Source organism: Candidatus Woesearchaeota archaeon (assembly GCA_041671005.1). GTDB lineage: Archaea > Nanobdellota > Nanobdellia > Woesearchaeales > DSVV01 > JACRPI01. Next base: position 2,779 of record JBAZCJ010000080.1, read on the forward strand.
GTAGATGATGCATTAAACGTTACAGGTGGAGTAAAATTTGGTGGAACTCCAGTGTATAATGACAGGTTCACGGTAGATAATAATGGCATAGTTATTGTGAGAAGTCCAAATACGAATGATGCAGTGAATCTTACCCGAGGTGGTTTAGCAGTTGGAGGAGGCCTATTTGTGGTTTCCAAAACAGGTGGAGTAACAATGCAAAATAGTGATATTGACGCATTGAACGTTAGTGCAGGCGGGTTGTTTGTATTTCGAAATGCAACAATAAACCAAATGTTAACAATTAAAAGTGATGATTCAGAGGATGCATTGAATGTTACTATTGGTGGAGCTTTTATTGGCCAAAATGTAACAATAGGTCAAATGTTAATTGTATCAGGTAAAGATAATGATGACACATTAAACGTAACTTTTGGTGGTGCTTTTTTCGGCCAAAATTTATTTATTGGCCAAAACGCAACAATTGGTCAAAAGTTAAACATTAATGGTAATGACCCTGATGGTACATTGAACGTTTCAGGAGGAGCAATCATTGGTAATAATGCAGAGTTTGTTTCTATTCAAGCAGGTCCAGGTATAATAAACATCTTTAATGTTATGGGTTTATTTAATATAACTGGTTTAAGTGGTACTGGCGGTTTTTCTGCAGGAGATATTATTTCTGGAGGTAGATTTTTTATTAAAAGTACAGCAGAAGATGCTCTTAATGTCAGTGCAGGTAATGCACAAATTGGTTTTAATGGTTCCACAGTCCAGAGTCATTTGACAATATACGGGGGAGGCACAAATAAATGTAGTTATCTTGTATTGTACAATGAAACAGGTGGTCCAAATTATCTTTTTGTTACAAATCAAACCTTACGTATTAGTGACCAAATTCCAGCAGCATGTGATAATACAGAAGGTCATTTCGTTGGAAATGACACATATACAAGAACATGAACAATGAAAAAATCATAGTTTTAATAATATTTTTTTTTATAATAATTAATACTTCTTCTGCTCTTGTTATCCAAGGAATAGATTCAAATGGTAATGTGTATACAAGTGATGGTGCTCAAGGGACTATTGTTGAAAAAAATGTGTTAAGCAGTGATAATACATATAACTCAAGTATTTTTAGTTGGGGATGCCCATTAATAAATGCAACAAATGCTAATCTTGGTGTAAGTGCGTCAGGAAATATTTATGTTTTAACCCTTGGGCCAGATATTACTGATCCAATTCCATCTTCTATTCCTGTTTCTCCTGTGCTCCCCTCAACGCCAGAATCATCATCATCAGTCCCATCTAGTAGTGGAGGTGGTGGTGGCTCTTCTACGCAGGATACATATGGGTTAATTATTGGTGATATTTTAACAGTAAAAATTAATGATGAACCTCATACAATTACCATTACAAATATTTTTGAAAGTTCTGCGGTTATTACAGTAGATGAAAAATATATTGTTGAATTAAATGTTAATGAAGAAAAGGAAATTGATTTGAATAATGATGGTATTAATGAACTTTCTATTACATTAGATAATGTTAGTGAGTTAAGAAAAATTACAATTACTGTATCTAATTTAATTGTAAATAAATTAGAAGAAGAGGTTGTTGAAGAAACAGAAACCTCTTTTACTCCCTCTTTAAACAGGATTACTGGAGGAGTCTCTGCAGTTGACGTCCAACAAATTGAAGAAATTGGTAAACAAATAAGCAAAACAACGAGTACAATTATAACATATCTTGTAGTCTTAAATTTAATTGGGGGGATTTTATTTGGAAGTATATATAGTGTAAAAAAAATAAAACAAAGAAGGATTTATGCAGTATTTCATGCACAGTCAAAAGAAGATATGGTAAAACAACAATTGGCAAAGGTTCAATCTTATGTTTCAATAGCAATGGATAGTAACAGAACAGTCAGTTCAATTAAACAAGAATTATTAAGTCAAGGGTGGCAGGAGTATGAAATTGATTCCATCATGGTTGATGCTATGTTAAAGGAGCAAGGTAATTTTAATCAAATTCTATAATTCCTTTTGGGATTTTTAATGTGACAAACTCTTTTTGTGCTTCTTCTTTTGTTGTATTTTTATAAAGCATAATATCGCGCGTTCCTGTTGTCCATTCCCAATTATGTTTTTCAAGAATTTCTAGTAATGTTGCGATTGTTTTTGTTCGTTTTGCAATTCGTTCTCCAATATCACGAAGTTCATCAGGATTTCCTAATTTTTCAGCACCAAGCTCTTCTTCAAATTCCTCAAATAATTGGATTGTTAATCGCAACATGGTTTCACCCTTTTTTCTTTTTTAATGTTATAATGTCAGATTCTTTAGTATATCGTTCATGAATTGGAAAATCACTGTGTTCATCAACAGTAAACGTCTGTTCAACCTCTTTTTGTATTTTTTTTCTGATTTTATCAATATCGGTCATACCAAAATTTAAGAAAAAGTATTTTATAAATTTTGTCCTATTATTTCAGGAACATCTGCACGTGCAATTTTTGCGCATGCAACGACTATATCCTTTTCATCTAATCTCATTAATCGTACTCCTTGTGTATTTCTGCCAATGACTGAAATAGTTTTTACAGGAATTCTAATTGTAATGCCTGATTGTGAAATAAGCATAATGTCATCTTCATCACTAACTGATGCAACTGCAACAACAGGTCCATTTCGTTCACTGCATTGAATGTTGATAACCCCTATACCTCCTCTGTTAATAAGTCTATATTCTTCAAGGGTGGTTCTCTTACCGTATCCATTGTCTGTAATAGTTAAAATCGTTTTTGTAGGGTCACCATCTACCATTGCAATAACTTCATCGTCTCCTTTGAGCGTGATGCCGCAAACTCCTTTTCCACTTCGTCCAATAGGTCTACATTGTGATTCATGGAATCGTTCTGCAAGGCCATTTTTTGTAGCAAGTAATACTTCTTTGCTTCCATCTGTAAGAAGAACATTAACTAATTTATCTCCTTCCTCAAGAGTTATTGCAATAATTCCTCCTGCTCGTGGTTTTGAATACGCAATCAAACTGGTTTTTTTGATTGTTCCATTCTTTGTGGCCATAAGAAGATAATTATTTTCTTTAAACTGTTTGATTGGAATATTTGCAGTAATTGCAGTATTTAATTCAAGATTAAGAAGATTAATAATAGCTTTTCCCTTTGCTTGTCGTGTTCCTTCAGGGATTTCGTAAACTTTAAGCCAGTGTACAATTCCTTTGTCTGTGAAAAAAAGAATAGTATCAAGGTTGCTTGCAACAAAAAGATCTTCGACAATATCTTCTTCTTTTGTTGTTGTTGCAATGATTCCTTTGCCTCCTCTATTTTGTTGTTTATATGTGTCCAGAGGAAGACGTTTGATGTATCCTGCCTGTGTGATAGTTATAACCATTTTAGTATTTTCAATTAAAGATTCATCAGTAATTTCTTCGTCATCTGAATCAATAATTACTGTTCGTCGTGCATCACCATACATTTCTTTAAGTTCAATCATATCTTTTTTTATAAAATCAAGAATTCGTAGTGGGGATGCAAGAATATTTTTGAATTCTTGGATCATTTGAAGCAATCCCGTATGTTCGTCTCGAATTTTATGTTGTTCCAAAGAAGTTAATTTTTGCAGTTTCATATCTAAAATCGCTTGTGCTTGAATTTCAGAAAGGCCATATTTTGACATTAATCCAGTACGTGCAATCTCAGCAGAAGTACTTTGTTTAATAAGAACAATTGCTGCATCAATGTCATTGAGTGCAATAATAAGTCCTTCAAGAATATGTGCGCGTTCTTCAGCTTTTTTTAAATCATATTGAACTCGTTTTGTGAT
>JBAZCJ010000081.1:0-6456 GCA_041671005.1 Candidatus Woesearchaeota archaeon
GATCAACCTGAACAAGTACTTCTCCGTAAAAACCTAATTAATCCAAGATATGTTTGTCATCCGGAACTTGATCAAAAAATATTTTTAAATACTGTACAAACCTGGAGACCTGGAAAAACAACTCTTGCAGATGTTGTAAAATCGTTGATTTAATAATGGTTAAAAAAATCCTCTGAAAAAAGAAAATGACTTCTTTGGCATTGATCTGCTAATATATCGTGAGATTTCTTTTTCCAATTCTTCTGCTCTTGGAAATCGCGCTTCATCAATTCTAAATGCAGTTGAATGATGCAATGACCTGCCATTTTTATGAGAAAATTTATGCTTCTTATGCAACATCTCATGATACAAAACATATTCCAACATTTCTTCTGGCGCATTTTCTAAATATTTGGAAAGAACTATAGTATCACTGCCGTACTCATAATGACCCAATTTTCGTGTTGAAAATGTACCCCACTTCAAACTAGATTGGTCTAAAAAGCCATCAAAGAATTGTTCATTTATTTTATTGAATTTTTGAACCAATAATTCAGATTCAGATTCTTTTGGTAATGCAATATGCACATTTTTTAGAAAAGAGGTATATAATTCAATATTTGTTGTGTTGATTTTTTTCTTGAAAACCTTACCCATTAATGACTGAATAAGACCTATTTGAATTTCATCAGAAACCCCTTTCCAACTTTTACCCATATGAATTTCTAATCTGTTGAATGAAAGACGAATATTACCATTAAAACTATTGAACTTCCCAGAGTATTTCATGACAGGAACATACGCAAATTGTTTGTCTGGATACAATTCTTTAAATGCGCGTTCAATCAAATGTTCATTCATGAAAAAAAAGATTGTTTATTGTTTTAAATAGATTGTGAAAATTATTTTTTTTCAGAATTAAATCAAACATCATATCGTAATATTGCAGCTACCTTACCCATTTCTCGCAACTGCTGGCCTTCTCGCGTATCGACAGAAATCAACTTTATTATTGAACCAAACTTTTGCGCTTCAACTTCAAATCCTTCAATGACATCATCTTCCAATGTTTCGGATAATAACAACATATCAACTGCACCCATTGCAAGCACTCGCCGAACTTCTGCTTCCCCATAACTCACTTTATTTTCCTGCATCCTAAGTAATTCAAAAAAGGTTAACATTACTTTCTTTTCATCTGCTAACTCTTCTTGCGCAAGGATATCTTGACTCTTGTCAACTAATTCCTGCAACCCAAACTCTTCTGTATAACTCAAATCTTTAATCCCTAAAATTTTCTTTTTCAAATCATTATTCAAATAGTCATAATTTAAAAAATCATATTTAGTTGGCCCTGGACCACCAACAAGAATGCCTTTCAAATTTGTCAATAATGGAAGAAATTGTTCTGTTGCATACTCTGCAACTTTTTTAAAATGATCTTTAGCAGCTAATTCTCTGTTTCTTTCAAAACGAGCTGCTGACTGACCTCCTGCTTTAAACTTTCCAGGAACTTCTGAATGTGTTTTGACCAGGTATGTAATTTTTTTTCCACGTAATAACGCAAGATTTGCATCTCTTCGATCTAAAACTATAAGGCCATAAACTTCTTTAATATTGCACATATCAATTAATGGCTCAAGAACAAATTGTTTGTCACATCGATAAATACGAATGTTTAATGACTCAGGAGGTTCAAAGCTCCACACCCTAACATCGCTCTGCCCTTCTCGCTCTGCAACATTTCCAGAAAAAGCTACCAACCCATGAGGTGGTGTTGCCTTGAATAACTTAAGATGTTGCACCATTCGTTCTAACGCATCTTCAACATTTTTTCGCGTTGATGTTGATTTAATGTTTGATGCGGTTCCTTGTTCTTGTGCAAGATGCTGAATAATTTTTACCAATTCATACCCTGCGGGAACATACACAGTCACTAATTCTGTATGACGACCCCGATAATTTTCTAATTCTTTAATCAGTTTTTTAATGTGAAATCTTTCAGTTGTTGTAATACTCATAGATGAAAAAAGGAGTGAATGATTTATAAAGTTTTGGGGGATTAACTTCAATACTATTTGAAGTTAAAGAAAGATATTAATACCTCGTTTAGTTTTTAGGAGATACAATGTTTAAAAAAATCACTGTTGGAATTATAATAATATTTTTATGTATTATAACTTCATGCACTCCTGATACAGATTCTTCTGTATTACAAGAATATATTTCTATAAACCTTCCTGTCCTTTCTGAAGAAACAGGAATAGTCACTGATTTTACAACAGAAGCATGTGATGTTTCTGTAGACCCATATAATCTTTCAAATATGGGCGTACAAAACATTTTATGGATAAATAATTCAACTGTCCAAATTAGTGCTTATATCAGCATTAATTGTGCAGACACACTTACTGAAGGAAAATATGTTATAAATGAAAATGTGATTGCACTATCATACACATTAAATTCTTGCCAGGACACAAATAGATGCATGCGATGTTCATGTGCACAAAAAGTAGTCTATACTATTTATGATATTGAAAAACAAGAGTATATGTTTACAATAAAACCTTCTGGTTATGGAGAAATGATTGATGAATATACTGAATAAAATTACAATTCATAACTTTGGATAATAGTTTTTACAATAATTACGTTTTTAAATTCAATTTAAATGCCATAACTCAATAAATATTGCAATTTACCTTATTTGCCATAATGACAGAAACCTTTATATTCTTCTTTTTGTCAGTAAACAGTCATGAAAAAGAGCGTAAGATATTCTATAGTATTTATTCTTCTTTTATGTTTATATTCCCAAGGGGTTTTTGCAGAAGAAATATTCAGTGATTACATTGAAGAAGATGCTAGCGAAACCATTGACAGTATTGTATACACAGCATATGAATATAGTGACTACACAGGTGTTAGATTAAGTTCAAACAGATATGGAAGTATTATTCTTGAAAGTGAAGGCAGCAGCAGTACTGCAGGACCATACACATTTACACTTGATGAAATACTTGAAACAGATGAAACAGTTTCATTCAAAATCACAGTTGAAAAACAAGAATCTAGCGTTTCTATAGATAAAGAAGTAAGCAACAGCAGTGCAACAATCAGTGATGAAATTACTGTCACAATCACTATTACTAATGAAGGAGACGAAAATGCTGATATTACTTATTCAGAAGATATGCCCCATGGTGCTTCAATTTCATCTACTCCAGAAATTACAAAAGGAACTTCCACGACAACACAAAAATCAACTATAGCAGATGTTTACTGGAGCGGAGTTCTTTACTCTGAAGAATCTGTAACAATTACATACGAAATAACAATTACAGATTATCCGTCTACAGGATCAACATTATATTTTAATGATACTACCTTTACTTATGAGGATGACACTGGATTAACAACTGGAGATGGGGATGAATTCACTATTAGCTTAAATGACCCTCTCTCTGTTGATTTCACAAGTGATTCTGAAGAGATTAGTATTGGTGAAGAAGTAGCATATACTGTTACTCTTACAAATAATCTTGATACTTCTCTAGAAGTTTCTTCATTTGTTTTAGAACTTCCTACCATTCCTATCACTAGTATGGACACAGAATTAACTGAAACAACAAATGGATATACATGGTCAGGACAACTTGCTTCGTTTGAAAATCTTCAGGTTACATTTTATGTACAGCCTGAAAATGCAGGCACATATTCTTTTGGTGCAACAGCAACATATGATTACAACGGAGAACAAACAGTATCAGATACTGTCGCATTTAGCATTGAAGCTGCAGATGTTGTTCCGGAAATCATTTTAAGCAGTGAATCTTATGATGGCAATGAGCCAATCATTATTTATTATTATGTAAACAATTCTGATGAAAAAATAAGTTATTCTAATGTCAAATTAAAATTAACTTCCTTATTATTTGATACTGTTAATTATGTCACAGCATTGCCAATAAATCAAAAAATTCTAATTAAAAAACAAAATTTTACAGCACCTTATACTGATACTGAAATGGATTATGACATCACAATGGAAGGAGAATTAGATTCTGGAGAAACATTTGAAACATCAGAAACAATAACAATTAATCCCTCTGATTTTACATCACCATATGCTGTAGCATATACTATTGATGGGATAGATGAAGAAAATACCAATGTGACGATGACACTTACACTCCTTACTCCTCTTGCTTTACAACCAACATATCTTGCGGTTGTCCATACTGCTGATCCAGATTATAAAAAAACTATTTCTTTAACAACTGATCAAATTACAGATTTGTTTTTAACCCAAACATATACGCGCTCATGGAATATTCCAATAATCAGCTTTACGGATGATTCAATTTCTTTAGAAGTTCAACTGCAATATATTGATGGCTCAGGAACATATTATGATACTTTAGATTCTGTAGATATTCCTGTTTATCATGAAATAAGTGTTGAAATCAACGAGACGGAAGAATTAAATGAAACAGAAGGAATCAATGAGACTATACAAAATGATATAACAGAAGATTCTACTGTTAATGAAACAATAGATGAAACTCCTTCACTTACTATTACAGGAGAAGATGAACAAAGCTCAAAAAAATGGATTTGGTTTGTTGTAATTCTTGTTTGTCTTGGAGCATTTTGCGGTACGTTTATTTATATTTTAAAACGCAAACAAAAGAAAAGTGAAATTAAAAAGAATATTGAAAGCCTCAGTGGCAAAAAAGTAGAACAAAAAGAAAGTATATTTGCACGAGCAAAAGAAATTATTATTCAAGAAGTCCCAAATCCTGAAGAAGGATATGAAAAATTAGAAAGTTACATCAAACACAGTTTTTCTATAGGTAAAACAGAAGATGAAACAAAGAAAATTCTTGTTGGAAAAGGATGGATTGAAGATGTACTGGATAGTTATTTACGAAGATTGAAATAACGTACATTCTAAACGACTTATTTCTTTTCTTTTTAAGATGGATATATATTTTTCAGGATGATTATTTGCTACAACTTGATCCTCTACATATGCACGTCTTATTTCATAATTTCCTCGAACAGTACGAAATATATCCAGAACTACATTAACTCCTGGCTGTAATTGCCTGTAAATCTCTTCTGAAGGAGGGAATAATGCAATACTATGCAAATCTGCATAAGGAGTATCATGAAGATTAATAATCGTCGTAAGAAATCTTATAGGATACCTTTCAGGAGATTCTTCTATTTTTACAACAGTTCCTTGAACTGTGTATGTTACATCATCGTATTGTCGAACAGACCTAACAGAAGTTAATTTTTTCTTAACCATAAACCTAAAGAAATTGAAAACAATTTATAAAAGTATAGCTAAATTATTTATCAACAAACAACTGATGCTTTTCATTGCCTTCTAACTCAGAAATGATTCTTCTAACAATTGTTTTTTCTGGATCTGGCATAAGTTTTACTCTTGTTTTAATGTCTGCAAAACTTTCAAATGGTTTTTCTTCTCTTGCTTGAATAATTTCCCACATATGCTTTTTACCAAGGCCTGGCAATAATTCCAACTGATGCATTCGTGTAGAAAGTGGCTGTGCTTTATTGAAAAAATCAATAAATCGAGCTTGATTTGTATGAATTACTTCTTTAATAACAAATTCTAATTCTTGTTTTGCTGTCCCGGTTAATTTGTATATTGGAAGTCTACCTACTATTTGCAAAATTTCATCTCTTTTGTCTGCCCCAATATATACTTCCTGAGCTAATTTAAGGACAATTCCTTTTTTAGGAATTAATTCAAGAATTGTAAAATGATCTTTACCAATAGCTTGAACAACTGCTGTTTTCTTATGTATTGGTCTTGAATCTAATGGATAGCCGTTTGGCAAGAAGTCTAACACAAGCGCTTTTTCTTCTCGTACAACTGGTCTTTCGTTTTCCATTTTTTTTATACCCCTAATTCTTTAAAACTCTAATGAAGAATAACTATATAAAACTTATGGAGGATTGGAGGATTTTACTCCTCTACATAATCCTCTGCTTGACCTTCAACTGTTACTGTAGATACTGTACCAAGTGAATCTGTTACTTCTAATGTTGCAACAAAATTAAGTTGAGTATTAGTACCCGCATATTCAGATAAATCACAATCTACTGTAATAGGATTGCTTCCTTCTTCTGTTGACAATACATCTGTTGAACAATAGATAATATTTTCTTCATCGTTTAGGTTTGGAAGTTCAAATATAATGTTAGTTACACTAACTTCTGGAACTAAAAGAATAGTCATTTCAATAGTTGACTGAGATAATTCAATTGCAGTACAGTCAGCATAATCACTGATTAAATCACAGGAATTTGAAACAATTGCTCCTCTATATGCAGAAAAACTGCATGCACTAACACTGAGTAATACAAATACCAAAAATATGAACATTTTTTTCATAATAAACCACCTTCCCTTGTTTTCTACATTACCCTCTATAA
>JBAZCJ010000082.1:0-6384 GCA_041671005.1 Candidatus Woesearchaeota archaeon
AAAGTAAAAGTTGCAAAAGTAAATACATCAATTACTCCTCAAGGAAAAAAAAGAGCATATGTGCGATTAACTGCAGAAACACCTGCAATTGATGTTGCAACACAGCTCGGATTAATCTAAGTGAGATCATGGGAAAACGACTAACAGTTCAACGACGTGGAAAAGGATCACCAGCTTTCCTTAGCCCTAGCCATAAATATGCAGGAGAAGCAAAACAACTGCCTATGAATATGCAATCAGGAAAAGGAAAAATCACCAGTATACTTCATTGTAGCGGTCATACTGCACCATTAATGACAGTCAAATGGGAAAATGGAGAAGAACAATTAACTATTGCACCTGAAGGAGTTTGTGTTAATCAAACAATTGAATATAACACAGAAAATAAAGAGATTGGTTCAACATGTATACTCAAAGAAATTTCAGAAGGAACTTTAATTTATAATATAGAAGGAGTTCCAGGAGATGGCGGAAAATTCGCACGAAGTGGTGGCGTATTTGCAAAAGTCTTAAACAGACAAGGAACAGCAGTTACAGTCATGCTTCCATCAAAAAAAGAAAAATTATTCAATGAAAACTGCCGAGCAACTATTGGTGTTGTTTCAGGCGGTGGCAGAACAGAAAAACCAATTATGAAAGCAGGAACAATGTTCCATAAATTAAAAGCTAGTGCAAAACTATGGCCAGTTGTTTCAGGACAATCACAAAACGCAGTAGAACATCCACATGGTGGTGCTCGTTCAAGTAAAAAGAACAAACCAGATATTGCAAGAAGATTCGCACCACCTGGAGCTAAAATAGGTAAAATACGACCACGACGAACAGGTCGAAAGAACAGGTAAAAAAATGGCATTAAAAGAATTCAAGTACCGAGGAAAAACATTAGATGAACTCAAAAGTATGAGTGTTAAAGAAGTAGCATTATTACTTCCATCACGAGAAAGACGAAAAATAAAAAGAGGATTTACTGAAGCAGAAAAATCATTCCTCGAAAAACTTCAATCAAAATCAAAAAAAATTGAAACACATTGTAGAGATATGGTAATCTTACCAGTAATGATTGGAAGAATAATCTCTATTCACACAGGAAAAGAATTCAAAGATGTAGAAATGACTGCAGAAATGATTGGTCATCGCTTAGGTGAATTTGCATTAACTCGATCACGAGTTTCACACAACGCCCCAGGAATTGGAGCAACAAAATCCAGTGCATCACTCTCAGTGAAATAAAGGTAAAAGGTAATACACATGGCTTTAAAATACGCATTCAGCGCATACAACAAAGAACTTATGGCACGAGTTGTTGGCAGAGATCTTTCCATTTCAAAAAAAACAAGTGTAGAAATTTGCAAATGGATCAAAGACAGGTCATTAAAACAAGCAAAACAACTCTTAACAGAAGTTATTGCAATGAAACGTGCAGTACCATTTACACGATTTAATTGGAACGTTGGCCATCGACCTGGAATGGGCCCTGGACGATATCCACTCAATGCATCAAAAGAAATCCTTGCATTACTCAAATCAGCTGAAATAAATGCACAAGTTAAAGGATTAAATACAAGCAATTTATACATTATTCACTGTAACGCACAAAAAGCACCAACTCCATTTCATTATGGTCGACAACGCGGAACAAAAATGAAACGAACTCATATTGAAATAGTATTACAAGAAAAAGCAAAAACAGAAAAACCTGACAAAAAAAAAGAAGAGAAAAAAGAAAAAATAGTAAAGCAAAATCAGAAAAAAAGTGATTAAACAATGGGATACAAAAAAATTGTTGAACAAAAAATAAAGGAATTTCAAATTCAGGAATTCATACGAGTAAATTTAAAACAAGTAGGATTAAGTAGTTCAAAACTTTTAATGACTCCTTTAGGAGAAAAAATTGTTGTAAATGCAGCACGCCCTGGTCTTATTGTTGGAAAAAGAGGACAAAGTATCAAAAAACTTACAGGACAATTAAAGAAAAAATTTAATCTTGAAAATCCTCAAATTGAAATCAATGAAATTACTGATCCTAATCTTGATGCAGGAATTATAGCAGAAAGAATTTCAATGTCTTTAGAACGATTTGGTTCAGCACGATTCAAAGCAATAGGTCATAAAGTACTTGAAGATGTCATGAATGCAGGAGCATTAGGTATTGAAGTTGTTATTTCAGGAAAAGTACCAAGTACCCGAGCAAAAAGATGGCGATTTTATCAAGGATATCTTAAAAAAAGTGGAGAAATTGCAATTTCAGGTGTTCGTACAGCATATGGTGCAGCACAACTCAAATCAGGAATAATTGGAATTCAAGTACGCATTATGCCCCCAATTGATTTACCAGATAGAATCAAAGTACGTAGTCCTGAAGATGTAGCATCTCTTCCAGAAAAAATTGAAGAAAAGAAAGAAGAAAAAAAACCAAAAAAAAGAAAGAAAAAAGAAGAAACAGGAAAGGAGAAGAAAGAAGAAGCTCCTGCAGAAAAAACAGAATAGATGATCACACATGAAAAAAACAGATATTCAAAAATTAGGAAAAGAAGATCTTGAAGAAAAACTTCGTGAACTTCAACGACAACTCATTAAAGAACGAGCACAAGTTGCACGAGGAATACAAGTAAAAAATCCATATATAATCAAAAATACTAGAAAAGCAATTGCGCGAATATTGCAATTGTTGCGGCAAAAGGAGGTTACGCAAAAAGCATGAGTAAAATTTGTACCACCTGTGGCTTACCAGAAGAACTGTGTGTATGCGAAAGTATCGCAAAAGAAAGCCAAAAAATTACCATATATATTGAAAGAAAAAAATTTGGTAAAAAATACACAGTTGTTGAAGGAATAGACACAAAAGAAATTGACATAAAAGACATTGCAAAAGAATTAAAATCAAAACTTGCATGTGGTGGAACTACAAAAGATGGCGTAATCGAATTACAAGGAGAGCATGCACAAAAAATCATGCAATATCTTGTAGAGCTCGGATTTGCGCCTGAAACCATTGAAGTTATCGAGGGTAAAAGAAAATATGGTTAAAGAATTGATTGGTGCAACAATAGAAATTGTTGATGCAACAAACAAAAACCTCATAGGAAAAAACGGAAAAATAATTGACGAAACAAAAAACACATTTACCTTAGAAAACAAAAAAATAATACTCAAAAATAGCGTAACCATAAAAATAGGCGAAAAAATAATTCACGGAAACACAATCACAAAAAGACCATATGAACGAATAAAAGGTTGAAAAAAAATGACAAGAAACATTGGAATTGACGTCAAAGTGCCTGAAAAAGAATGTGTCGGAGATAAAAACTGCCCATTCCATGGAGAAAGAGTTGTACATGGTAGAATGTTAACTGGAAAAATCGTAAGTGTCAAAGTTAAAAGAAATGCAATTATGGAAATTGAACGCAGAGTTCCATTAATGAAATACGAACGATATGAAAAAAGAAAAACACGAATAATGGTACATAATCCTGAATGTATCAATGCAAAAGAAAATGACATTGTACATATTATGGAAACAAGAAAAATAAGTAAAATGAAATCATTTATTATTGTTGAAAAAGTGAGTGAATAATCATGAAAGGACTAAAAGCACGAATCACACGACCATTACCATCAGGTGCACAACTTGAAGTAGTAGACAACAGTGGTGCAAAAATAATTAGATTATATACAACCTACAAAATCAAAACATCAAAAGGAAGAATTACTTCTGCTGGAGTAAGTAGCCTTATTATGGCAAACGTCGTAAAAGGAAAACCAGAAATGAAGAAAAAAAGCGTTTTAGCAGTAATTATCAGACAAAAAAAAGAATATAGAAGACAAGATGGAACTCGGATCCAATTTGAAGATAATGCCGCAGTTGTTGTCAAAGATAACAAAGGAAATCCACAAGGAACATTAATTAAAGGTCCTGTTGCAAAAGAAGTATGCGAACGATGGCCTGCAATAGCAAAAATCGCAACAATCATAGTATAAGGAGAATAAAATGAAAGAATGGTCTACAGCATGGAAGGCAAGCATAAAGCCACGAAAACAAAGAAACTATAAAAAAAATGCACCTCTCCATACATTAAGCAAATTCATGCATATGCATTTATCAAAAGAATTAAGAAAAAAAATAGGTACACGTCAATTACTAGTCCATAAAGATGACAAAATACGAATCATGGTCGGTAATTTTAAGAAAAAAGAAGGAAAAGTTGTTGACGTTGACTTAAAAAGAAGAAAAATCTTTATTGAAGGCATTGAAAGAACAAAAAAAGACGGATCAAAAGCACGTATCCCACTCGAAGTATCAAATTGTATGCTTATAGCTCTTGAAAAAGAAGAAAAACGAATCAAGAAGAAAAAAGCAGAAAAGAAACATTGAGGAGAAATATCATGAAAAGACATTTAAAACGATTGGCAGCGCCTGCATCATGGAATATCAAACGAAAAAGTACAAAATTTATTGCAAGGCCATTCCCAAGCGGACATCCATTAAATATGTGTATTTCATTAAATCTCCTTTTAACTGAAATGGCAGGATATGCAAAAACAACAAAAGAAGTCAAAGCAATAATGCAAAATGACATTTCTGTCAATGGAAGAAAAAGAACCGATCATAGAAGTCCAGTAGGGTTTTTAGATGTAATTGAAATACAAAAAATAAACGAAGTATTGAGAATCATCCTTGACACAAATGGAAAAATAGCATATATCAAGGTTCCAGAAAAAGAAGCAACAATAAAGATATGTAAAATCATTGGAAAAACAATGATGCATGGAAAAAAACTTCAACTTAATCTCAATGATGGCCAAAATTTCATATTAACAAATGAAAAATATAACGTAGGCGACTCTGTTGTTGTTGATGTTAAAAAAAATACAATCCTCCATCATCTTCCATTTGAAAAGAATATGACAGTATTCTTAACAGAAGGAAAACAAAAAGGAAGTATAGGAAAAATTACCGAAATGGATGCAAAAACAGTAACAATTAAGCTCCAAACAGGCAATGAATACAAAACAAAAAAAACAGCTGCATTTATTGTCGGAAAAGAACATCCTATGGTAACAGTACAAGGTCATTAACATGGATATGAAAAGAATTGAAATTGGAAAAATCACCTTAAATGTTGGTGCTGGAAAGGACCAGAAAAAATTAGAAAAAGGTGTCCTTCTCCTCAAACATATAACTGGAATTGATCCTGTTAAAACTATAACTCAAAAAAGAATTCCTACATGGGGATTACGACCTGGACTTCCTATTGGATGTAAAATTACAATAAGAGACAAACTTAAAATAAAAGATTTATTACAAAAATTCCTTAAAGCAAAAAATAATGAATTAATTGGATCCCAATTTGATGAATCTGGCAATATTGCATTTGGAATTCATGAATATATTGATATTCCTGGAATTCAATATAATCCTGATGTAGGGATTATGGGTTTTCAAATATGCATCACATTAAAAAGACCAGGATTTAGAGTCCGAGTCAGAAAAATTCAAAAAAGAAAGATTAAAAAGAATCACAGAATTTCAAAACAAAATGCAATTGACTTTATGAAAAAAGAATTTAATGTTAGCACAAAGATAGAAGAATAAGGTGACACAATGACATATAGTTATTATAAAAAAACATTGAAACAACTTAAGGCAAAGCCGAACAAATTAAAAAAATTCCTCAAACATAACAGCCCAAAAGAAAGAAAAACAGGACAAGCACGATTAAGATGCAGACGATGCTTACGATCAGGAGGATTTATAGGGAAATATGGTTTAAATCTCTGTCGCCAGTGCTTCAGAGAAATTGCACCAAAAATAGGATTTAAAAAATATCACTAAGGAGAAAAAAATGACACTAAACGATCCATTAGCAAATGTGTTTTCCAATATTATAAACAGTGAAAAAGTTGGAAAAACTGAAATACGGATTAAACCAGCTTCCAAATTAATAAAACAAATCCTCACAGTACTTCAAGAAAAAAAATATATCGGTTCATTTACTGAAACAAAAGATGGACGAGGAAATATAATTACAATTCAATTAATTGGTGCAATAAATAATTGTAATATTATCAAACCACGATATGCAGTTAAAATTGATAATTACACTAAATATGAAAAAAGATACCTTCCAGCAAAAGGATTTGGGATTTTAATGGTCTCAACACCAAAAGGATTAATGACACATAACGAAGCAAAAGAACAAAAACTTGGCGGAAGATTAATGGGATATTGCTATTAGGAGAAAACAATGAAATTCAAAAATTACAAAGAAGAAATAAACGCACCAGAAGGTGTTAACCTTAAAAAAGAAGGTAATTTCGTAATTGTATCAAAAGGAAAAGCAACCATAAAAAGAAATTTCAATGATCCTCGAATAAAAATAAGTA
>JBAZCJ010000083.1:0-6368 GCA_041671005.1 Candidatus Woesearchaeota archaeon
CAACAGTTACTGAAGTTACTGGAGAACTTGTCACATTGGACTTAAACCATCCACTTGCTGGAAAGAATTTACATTTTAAGGTTAAAATAGAAAAAATAGAATAATTTTTTGAAAAATATTTTCTTAATTATTATTTTTTAATTTTTATTAATGTTTACAAATGAAAATAATAAAAATAGTAAAATAAATGAATAATTAAGAAATAAATAAAAAATTAAATTTTCAAAAAAGACTATATGCATTTTTTCTTAATATATGCATCAACACTCCCGCATGGTGCTCCAAGAACACCAACAGATACTGCTGCACCGGTTAATGCAACATCTTTTGCAAGATTTGCAATAAACCATAGATCTGGATAAATTCCTGAAACTTGTAAATAAATCACTGATCCAAATAATACTGCAAAAAAACCGACTGCAAGCCATCCTGCAACGCGGGTAAATATACCTAAAATAAGCAAAGTCCCCACCATAAATTCAAACATACCTAACAAAAACAATGAAATATCTACAGGCATAAATGTTATTATTGTGTCAACTGGGGGTGCTGATCCGAAAAATAATTTTATTATAGAATAATAGATGAATACAAATCCTAATGTCCACCTAACAATATTTGTTGCAAAGCAGGATTGACAGCTACATCCATTGTTTTTCATAGAAACCACCTTTTGAGGATTATTTTTTACCATTTTTGATATATACTTTGTTTTATATATATAGTTTTCCAAAAAATGTCAAAAACTAAAATTTTTATTCACACTAATGTTAATAAATTAATGTGATCTCTTTATAGTTTTTAAGCATGTTACGAATATATTCGAAACATATTAAACCACCAGAAATAAACATGTAAATATGAATAAAAAATATATTTATGGAATTCTTGCAATTATTGTAGTATTCACATTCTATTTCACATCAAGCATGCTTAAAGAAGGGTATCCTAATGGAGGAGATAGTGTAGGACATTATGACCTCCTGCTTAACACAATTGATGCGCTCAAATTATTTATGCAAACTGGAGAACTACGATTCTGGAACCCTGATTATTATTTAGGATTCCCTATGTTCTTTTTTTATTCACCGTTGCCATATATTACCTTAGCAGTTATTACTTTATTAACAGGCATTGAACCATTAACAATGTTTAACTGGAGTATAGTCATATTATTTAGTATTTTACCAGTTATATTTTACATCTGTTCACGATTAATGAATTTTGACGAAGAGTTTGCATTAGGAATTGCATTATTCAGTACTACAGTATCTTCTGTTACAGTGTTTGGGTTAGAATATTATTCTTTTTTTGCAACAGGATTATATTCTCAACTCTGGGGAATTGTATTTTTACCATTTGCATTTGCATATTCTTATCGATATTTTGCATTAGGGAAAGGAAAAGCTTTCTTGCCTGTTTTATTTTTGTATTTAACATTTATTTCACATCTTTTTGCAGGAATTATTGCAGTAACTCTTATATGCATCCTTATATTTTCCAGTCTTTTACAAGGAGATAAAAAAAATATATTAAAAAAAACAGCAACTGTATTTGTTTTTTTTGCGATTTCTACTGCATTTTTTACAATTCCATATTTATTAAATACAAAATATTTTGGAAATATTCCATTTGATTCATCATTTAAAGAAGAAGGATATGGAATTAAACAAACAATAACGTATCTTTTTGATGGCCAAATGTTAGATTACAGTTTTTCTTTTTCACGACTTCCTATCCTAACAGGACTCTGCGGAATAGGGATTTTATTAAGCATATTCTGGCAACAATTTAGAGAAAAATATCCTCAACTCCCATTATGTTTGGCTCTTTCGTTTATAATCAGTCTTTTTCTTATTGCAGGAGAAAAAAGCTTTGGTTTTTTAGCATATATTCCAATCATTTCAACATTACAAACATTTAGATTTATTACATTATTTCATTTTACTGCTTTAATTTATATTGGAATTGCAGTATTCTGGCTTATTACACAGGTTCAACAATGGAATGAAAAAAGAAAGGTATTTGCGGTTTTATTTATTCTTCTTATTATTTCTGCACCAATATTATATGAGCGTATGCAATCTTTTAAAGAATACGCATATACATACGATTTTCAAGAAGATGCTACATATTGGAACATTGTTTCGGCATTACAATCTTCTGGAAGGACATATATTACATCTACCTCTGGATTGTTTGAACGACCACAACATCTTACTGCAATCCCAATCTTAACCCACTCAGGAATCTTTGCAAGTACTGGGATTGGGGGTCATGACAGTTTAAATGCATATTACAGCTCATTTTTTTTGCCATTAGACCTCATTGAACTGTTTAATATCCATAATATTATTGACTCAAAAAATAATGAATTAACAGCATATATCTCACAAAAACCTTCTGGATATTTTGGCCTTTATACTGCTCCATTCTCCTTAGACACATCACCTATTGAAGCACGAGAATCAGTTTTAACATGGCTTTTTAGTAATGCAAGTAAAGAAGGATATATGATGACTATTGAAGGACATGAAGGGATTATTTTTAAAAACATTCACAATAATAACATTCTTTCAATCACTGAACAGAATGAAGCATTTGATCATAGAGTGTATGCTACACTTGATATACAAACAAGATCACCAACAGTTACAATAGTTACAGAAAATACTGCTGTTGAAAGTTCATTATATTCGTATTTAGAAGAATACTCTGCAAATCATGATCCCCAAAATTGCGGGACTATATTAGAAGAATCAAACAGTAGAGGAACCTATAAAACAACAGTTTCTGTCGAACAAGAAGAATGTTATACTGTTTTTAAAATGACGTATCATCCAGAATGGCGCGTATTTGTTGATGACATTGAACAGGAAAAAGTTATGATAAGCCCAGCATTTATGGGTGTTGCTGTATCTCCTGGAACTCATGAAATATTATTTACATATGCCGTCGCAAAATACAGAATATGGTTGTTTATTATTGGAATTATAAGTTTAATAGTATTGTTGTTTTGGAAAAAATGAATACAAACAAGATAAAATAACTTGTAAAAAAAAGAAAACAAATTAAAGATTAAAAATAAATTATGGATTTAAGGACCCTGCATCAAAATATCCCACTAAAACAACATCACCACTAGGTCTTGGATCATTGTCAGGATATGGCTCTTTTGTTACCACAAATAAATCATACGGATTTACATAATGATTTGAATTAAATGAATATGTCGTATACCCATCTAAGTCAACAGTGAACAATCCTTGAGATAATTGATATCCTGTATCTTGATCAACAAGCCATGCTTCATAGATTTCATTATAAGTACTTAAATAATCAAGATTATACACAGTCAATAAACTCCTTATTTGATTCTTATATCGTGATTGAGAAGATTCTAACGCCAAACTGCCTTCTACTGCAGTGTTATATTTTTGCTGAGCATAATATTCATTTATAGAATAAATAGAAGTATATTCAAAAACTTCTGGAGGAACTAAATTAATGTTTAATTCTTTTTTCTCATATCCTTCTTCTACTGCATAGACATATACTGCAAAAAAAACACCGATTATTGTAATTAAAGAAAGACCTAAACATACTGCACTCAATGATTGAAAAAATTTGTTTGTCATACTATCACCTGCTTTAGTACATTTTTGGAATATATATATATAAACCTTTCGGCTATAAACTTAAATAAATTTACAAGAAAATACAAAAAAATTATAGAAGTAAATAAAGATAAATAAAGACTAAATTAAATAAATTCTACTTTTTTTGCACGAATACCTTTATTTTGCATATGCATTTTTTTACAGGTTTTACATTCGTATCTCAAATCAGTCTTTTTTGTAGTCTTTTTACCAGTTCTTTTGAATTTAGTAACAGCTGGTTTTGAGTAACGTCCAAGATTTCCAAGTCCGCGAGCTTGACCGCGCAAACGTGCACGATACTTTGAACCTCTTGTTAAAGAAGAAGCTGCTTTCTTTTTATTAGGACCAACTTTATGTAAGGTATGCTTTTTACAATAAGGACAATATCGTTTGATTTCTTTTGGCTTTTTCATAGTACATAGCAAAAGCCACTTATTTATAAATGTTGCTTAAAACTGGAGTAAAAAGCATAATTTTAGGAACAGAGTTTACAAAGGTACATATACAGGGAATAAAAGAACAAAGAAAGGATTAAGTCATTTAAGAATGATTTACTTTTTCAGCAATTCCGCCTGTAACAAAAATATTTGCAATCTGTTGAGGAATTGTTGCAACAGCATTTGTGGCAAAAGGACCATATGATTCTAAATCAGGACCAACAAATTCTTCTGTTTCATGTAAAAATTTAACTTCTACTGCACCAGATTCAATTGGTTGCACTGAAATTATTCCAGCTGCCGAAATTATTTGAGGCTCTGCAACTATTGACGAAACTTCTTGCTGTTGTACAAGAGGTTCTAACGCTTCTGATTGAACAGATATTTCTTTCTTTTCAACTGTTGCCAGAACACCACATAAAACTGCTGCAATCTGTTCTTTGGGCATTGTTGCATTTATAAGACGTTCTGTGATCTCCTTTCTATACGCATCAAATAATCGAGCCATCTGCTCGTAGAATTCTTGTTCCTGCGGTAAAAGAGCATCCATATTCATACCATTCATACGTGTCCTTGATTTGTTTAATGCCATTAACATAATCTTTTTTTCTCTCCGCTCATAAATCTCTTTGATAATTTTTTGCACATTTTCATATTGAATATTTAATTTTTTTACTTCGTCAAAATTTTCAATACTTGATTCATGCTCTCGCCTAACAATAATCTCTTTTTTTTGTTTAAGATACCTAACAATATCTTCATAAAAAGTTTTACTTAGTTCTTGTACATCTTCTCTTCTTTTTTCCATTCGAAGAATATCAAACAAGGTTTCATACGTTATGTTCACAACTTCTTCTGCCATAAAAATGCAATACCTGCACCCTTTAAAAAAATTATCAAAAATACATGTAAGATTCCTTAATATTTAAAAGAGACCTCATCTTATTTACTTCATCATGGCAACATTGACCTTTGAAACACTGCAATTTCGTGAGCAAACGGAAGGAGTGAAAATTATTTTTCACGGTTCTTTTTATTGTCTCATACCTCATGAAGCGTTATCAAAACTGGGAAAATACGTCCTCAAAGATAAGAGCATAGAATTTCCAAATGCACATGAAAAAAAAGTCCAACATACATTTTCTATGCTTCTTGAAACCGGATTTCAAAATCTGTATAGTGTTTTTACGGGCAAAAAAACAATATATGTCCATAAAAATTCCGGGATTCCTTTACTAGGGACTCGATTCATTGGAATACAAGACAGAGGAACAACATTCCTTGAATTAAAACCTCTGACTGGCTGCACCATGGGATGCATTTTCTGCTCTGTTGATGAAGGGATTGGTTCAAAAAAAACAACTGACTTTTTCGTTGAAAGAGAATATCTTGTTGAAGAAACACAAAAATTACTTGATTTTAAAAAATGTCATGACATACACATTTATATCAATCTTCACGGGGAACCACTTCTTTACCCAGAACTTACTACATTAATCACTGACTTGAAAGCAATTCAGTGGGTGAAAAAAGTTACATTAATTACAACTGCTGCATTATTAACTAAAGAAAAAATAAATGAGTTTGTTATTGCTGGATTAGACGAACTGAATATTTCTCTCAGTGCAATGGATGATACTCTTGCAAAGAAAATCATGGGAAATCCTGCGTATTCTATATCACATGTAACAGAAATGATACATGCTGCTCACAAAAAAATAAAGGTAACAATAGCCCCCGTGTGGGTTGATGGCATTAATGATGCTGAAATGGAAAAAATAATTGCATTTGCACAAAAAAATAATTGTATTGTAAGAATTCAAAAATTCTGTTATAACAAAGGTGGAAGAAACCCTATTGAAGAAATTACATGGGATGAATTCTTTTCTAAAATTGAGCAGTTAGAGAAGAAAACAGGCATGAAATTAAAAGAAGATATTGAAGCTTACCCTCTTAAAAAAACAGTAGAATATCCTGTCCCATTCAAGCGCAAAGAAGTTGTTGAAGCAACTATTATCAGCGCAGGCCGATATTGCCATGAACGACTTGGAGTATCTCGAAATAGGCTTATTAGCATCCCATCATGTAAGAAAGAATCTGGTAAAATAAAAATACGAATAACTCATTCTACACATAATGTAATTATTGGAGAAATTTTGTAATTTTTTAATTGTAATAAGTTAAGATTAAAAAATTATTAGTTGAAAATTTTAAACATTGTTCTTAAGAAGAATGAGTTGAGAAAAATAAAAAAAAAAGAAGAAGAAAAAAT
>JBAZCJ010000084.1:0-6292 GCA_041671005.1 Candidatus Woesearchaeota archaeon
GAGTTCTTTGGCAGCAATTGAAATTTTATGGAATATGATTAAAAATAAGTTGGTGGGAAAATGATAGAAATTGGTCTTTTACAAGTGTTAGGCATTGTGTTTGCATTGTTTGCAGTGAGTAGAGCAGTCTTGCGGTATAAAGATAAAAGTATCAATGCAGTTGAATTATTTTTTTGGGCAGCAATGTGGATAAGTGTTGTTGCTGTTGCATTATTTCCAAGTATTTTTACTACGCTTTCTAAAATTTTAGGTATTGGCAGAGGTGTTGATACGCTGTTATATGCAGGAATGATTTTACTTTTTTATCTTTTGTTTAGGCTTTATGTTCGTGTTGAGGAACAAAAAAAAGAAATTACACAGCTTGTCAGAGAAATCGCAATGGAGAAAAAAAGACGATGAAGATAACTATTGTTATTCCTACATATAATGAAGCAGAAAATATTAAAAAAATAATTGTAGGAATAGCAGATACCTTAAAGTATACAGAATATCATAAAAAATATTGTATTCTGATAGTTGATGATGAAAGTCCTGATAATACTGGAAATATTGCTGAAGAACTTGGAAAAAAATATCCTGTTAAGGTTATTCATCGTAAAGCAAAAAGAGGATACGGTGAAGCGTGTAAAGAAGGGTTTAAACAAGCAATAACAAATTCTGATATTATTATGACTATGGATTGTGATTTGTCTCACGATCCAATTGTGATTCCTTTTTTTATTCGAAAAATAGAAGAAGGATATGACATGGTTATTGGTTCGCGATATATTCTAGGAGGAAAAATTCAAAATTGGTCAACTATGCGCCGACTAATGAGTAAGTCAGCAAATTTTTTTACCAAATTTTTATTAAGACTGCCTGTGTCTGATTGTACGTCAGGATATAGAGCATACAAAAAAGAAGTATTAGCTACTGTAAATCTTGAAAATATTTTTGCAGATGGATATTCTTTTCTAGAAGAATTGTTATATGCCACTTTTCAAGCAGGGTATAAAATTACAGAAATTCCTATTGTTTTTATTGAACGACAGTATGGTGCTTCTAAACTTTCAAAAAAAGAAATGATTAAATTTATTATGACTCTTATACGATTAAAGAGAGGAAACTATGCAAAATAAATATGTTTTTTTTAGTTTGTTGCTTCTTGCAATAATCGGATCTAGTTTGTATTATAATACTGTTCTTGTTGATTCCCAATCTTATGTTTTGTCAACGTATTACATGCAAGGAAAAACACTTCTTCCTGAAGATGAAGAAAGAGTTCTTGTAAGTTATACTTTTGCAAGGCCTTTTTTAATAGTCCTTACATCAGTAGTAGAGCCTTTTGTTGGAATAAGGCAGGCATTTAGTATAATTAATTTATTATTATACATTGGATCAACTTTTCTTGTTTTTTATTATTGTAAACGAAAATATACAAATGAAATAATTGCATATATTGCAGCAGGATTATACGCAACATCATTGCCGATTATCGTATATGGATCACGCATTTTATCAGACATAAGTGGTTATTTTTTCTTGATTTTAGGGATATATTGTATTGATAAATTTTTAGAAAAAAAAAATTGGGGATATCATCTCCTGATTGTGCTTTATATAAGTGTTAGTCTATTAGTTAGGGAATATTGTATGATTTTAATTCCTTACTATGTTTTGTCTCTTTTTATAACAAATGAGTTATCTTTTAAATCAATTTTACAATCTATTAAAAAAAATATAAAGTATTGTTTACTGTTAATCCTCATTCCACTCCCTTTAATATTGTTTTCAAAGATATATCATTCATTACTTTTTTTTAGTAATAAAACTGCAGAATTTTCTTTTGAAAAGTTATCATTATTAGGTTTTGTAAAATTTATTTTTGTTATCTTTTTTACATTTCATATTTTATGGTTTTTATTTTTATACGCACTTAAACAAGATAAAGAAAGAAAATCATATTATTTGAGTGGATTAATCTCAACAGTTCCTCTTATCATAGGTGCATATCTTTTTGCATTATTATCTCCTCGCATGGTATTTATTTTATTTCCTTTTATTATTCCCGCAGCTGCGTATAGTATTTATGAGATAGCAAAAAGGTATGATAAATATCAATTTAGTATAATTTTTGGGACTTTACTTTTTTATGCATTATTATCTTATTGTGGTGCATGGTTGTATCCCTCACATACATTGATTCCAGAAGCCGCAGGGGGTAATGTTGTTTTGCAAGCTATATTTTTAGAAATTCAACAAAAAATAGGTGGTTTGCTATGATAAATAAATTATCTAAATATACATTTTGGATAAGTTTTGTCATACTTTTAATAATATTTATTGTAAAAATAAATGATAGTATCTTAGAGAAAGAGCAATATGAAAAAGTACAATCTGTACAAAATCCAGATTTCTGTGAATCAATAAATTCTTTTAAATATCAAGCACAATGTTACAGTAAATTTATTGGTCAAGATTATTCTAATTATTCTTGTTCAACAGATGCATGTTTTTTTGCATACGCGTTACATATTGAAGATGATTGGTATTGTGATAAAGTATTTCCAGATAATGTTCCATTAAATCTTGAATGTAGAGTTAGTGTGTTTATAGAGAGGTATACTCATGAAGGTCTCAGTGATTGTTGTCACATATAATGAAGAAAAGAATATTAAATATTGTTTAGATTCTCTTCTTAATCAAAATCTGCCTAAGGAAAACTATGAAATTCTTGTTGTTGATGGTGGTTCAAAAGATGCAACGCAGGCAATAGTGAAAGATGTAATAAAAAATCACAAAACTGTTCATGTACATTCTAAAGAGAAAGGTTCAATTACAGAATGCAGAAATATAGGAATAAAAAATGCACAGTATGAATATGTTGCGTTTACAGATGCAGATTGTATTGTTCCTAATAATTGGTTAAAGAAATTACAAGAAGCATATGTACGTCATGATGATGTAATTAATCTTGCCGGAGTTGGCGGTGCAAACATTCCTCCAGAAAACGGTAATGTATTTCAAAAAGCAATAGGTATTGTTTTTAATTCTTGGTTAGGTTCATTAGGAAGTATTCAAGCAATGCCAATGAAAGAAGATAAACAATTATTTAGTATTTCCTGTTCTAATTCATTTTACAAAAAACAAGCTTTGGTTGATGTTGGCATGTTTTCAGAAGAACTTGACAATCAAGGTGAAGATTGGGATTTAGGTGCAAAATTACAGCAGAAAAAATATATCGTTTATGGTGTTCATGATAGTTTTGTATGGCATCATTTGAGATCTGATGCAAAATCATTTTGGAAAAACATGGTATTTTATGGTGATGGTAGAATGCGTTTGACAAAAAAGCATCCAACAATAATTAAATTAAAATATTATCTTCCATTATTGTTTATACCTGTGTTTAGTTTGTCTTTTGTATTCTTTTTAATTTTTCATTTTTCAATTTTACTTATTCCTTTTATTTATTTCCCATTGGTAATATTATATTCAATTATCATTTCAAGAAAACAACCCTCATTAATATTTTTAGTACTTGTAGTATTTCTTTTACAGCATTTCGGCTATTCATATGGAGAATTGAAAGGACTAAAGTGGTTTTTAAAATTCCCCTAATTTTTTTTGTTTCTTCGCCATATTATATCTTTGCCAGCTTGACCAACTTTTTCTGAAGAAATCAAATTTGTTCCAATTTTTCTGTAAAAATGCAATAGTATAAGGATCACTGGGATACCCAGAACCAAAATCAATACCTATTTCTTTTTTTAATTTTTCAATTTCCATATCTCTTGTCACTTTTGCAAGAATAGATGCAGCAGAACAAATAACATATGTGGAATCTGCTTTGTGTTCGCAAATAAGCTCAATTTTTTTATCATTGATTCTTTCTTTAAGATAACGAGTATATGCTTCTATATTTGTGCTAGGACAATCAACATATGCTTTGTCAGGTTTTAGTTTATTCATGATTTCAGCACTAGTATTTGCTTCAAGCCAATTAAGGTTCATTGTTTTTTTGTCAAGAACAGCTGCATCAATTTTTGAAGGTGGTAAAATCACAATTTCATATTTGACAAGTCCAATAATTTGGTAATACAATTGTGTTCGTTGGCTGGGAGAAAGTAGTTTTGAATCTTTGACACCAATACGTTCAAGGGTATAAAGTTGCTTTTCATCAATTACTGCACCGCACATAACCAGTGGTCCAATAACAGGTCCTCTCCCTGCTTCGTCAATGCCACAAACATTTGTCATACTTACTTTTTATTTTATATTCTTTATATACTTTGCCAAAACCTGTCGAGAACCACCAATAATCGCCAATTTTGTTATAACTTAGTGGTTCTTGAGCATATTAGGAATTTATCATTATTATTCTTTATATTGTGGACTGCGTCCATTGATAAAAGAACACCCATGATAAATTCCAAATATATTTAAACAATAAACCAGTAAAAAAACCATATGTATAAAAAAAGAGGTCAAGTAACTGTTTTTATAATTATTGGGCTCATTCTTATAGCAAGCATTGGTGTTTTTCTGTTTTACAAAAGTCCTGTTGAACAACAGATTCCAGAAGTAATTGATAAGGAAACTATTACCCAATATGTGACGTCTTGTCTTAAAGATACTGCTGAGCAAGTTATAGAAACTGTTGCACGTCAAGGTGGGATGTACGAACCAATAATATACAAAACATTTCAAGGGAATAATATCAGTTATTGGTGTTATGGTGAATCTCCTAATCAGTGTGTAAATGGAATGTTAACAAAAAAAGATGTTGCAGATCAAATAATATATGGTCTCAACCAAGAAATTAGTCTTTGTCTTGATTTTCAAGCATTTGAAGAACAAGGGTATATAATAACACAAGGAACTCTCGAAGGTAGTGCAGTTATAAGAAATGAAGACATTGAAATCACATTAACATATCCTTTAAAAATAACTCATGAAAGTCAAGAAGTTACTGTTGATTCATTTCAGTCAATAATTAAGACTCCTTTGGGTCAATTGTATAATGTTGCACATGATATTGTTAATCAAGAAGCAGAGCACGAAGAGTTTGATGTTGTTCCTTATGCTGTAAACCATACAGATATAATTATTGAAAAAAATAAACCATATCCTTCAATTATATACACACTTCAAAAAGGAGAAACTGTTTTGCAGTTTGCAATTCAAGGTATTGAAACAGTAGGGTCAGAAATAAGATTTGGTGCAAATGAACAATTATATGGCTGTTGTTATATTGAATCTGTCTGTTATGCAAACACTCCTAATACTGTGTGTACAGAAAAGCAAGGAATGTATGAATCTTCTCCATGCTCGTGTGATGCTGCACAGTTACAAACAATAACACAAACTCTCTGTAATGGAAATCAATGTAATAACTGTAAAACTTATACTCATGGTGACAGCTGGTGCGAATATGATGCTGAAACAGGAAAAGGGAAAGATGCTGTTGGCAGTAGACAATATCTTTATTCATGTATAAATGGCGAAGTACAGCATGAAGAATGTAGAGATTATAGAGAAGAAATTTGTGTTGAAAATAATGATAATGCACGTTGCAGACCAAATAGATGGCAAGATTGTACTGTGTGCACATCAAAGGAATGTTGTGAAAACAGAGAAGAACGAGATTGCTATTGGAATGAAGAGCTTTCTTCTTTAAGTACTCAATGTACTGCTTATGTCCCTCCAGGGTTTAAGTTTTGGGAATATAATGGGATAGAATATTGTAGTCTTGCAGATAATCAAAAAACTTGTTCTGGGTTATCGTGTTCACAAGAATGGGTTGATGCGACCGCAATATCTTGTTATAGTCAAGGAGATTGTGGTAATTATAGAAATGTGAAAGGCACATTAACTGAACAAGGTTTTTTTAATTCTAATTTTAAATATGAACCTTCTCAAGAAATTTATACTGTTGAACAATATGCAGACCCTCTTGAACTCCCATTGTACATTGAAAAACAACATCCGTTATTGACAACTCCTGTAACATATGCAGCAGATGTGTTTGTGGAAATGATTACTGCAGCCTATCGTTTTGTTAATCAATGGGTTGATATTACTGTTCCAAATTATATTAATCCTTTTACAAAAAATCCAAAAATAGAAGTATTAGAAGTTAGTTTTTGTTTACCTTGGCAGGCGGAAAATACAGGAGATGCTTGTGAACAATGTGGTTCAAATACAAAATTATGTACAGAGTATCAATGTAAAAGTCTTGGAAAAAAATGTGTATATGAAGAGAAAGATGGTTGGCCAACATGTACTGTTGTAACAAAGGAAAAACAAAAAA
>JBAZCJ010000085.1:0-6234 GCA_041671005.1 Candidatus Woesearchaeota archaeon
TTCACCAATCTGTGCTGTCAATTTCGCGTCGGTGCAAGCACCAATACACGAAGCACTCGAGGATATTTCTCAGTCATCTGCTGGAGAATAGGCAATACAAATGCAGCAGTTTTACCTGTTCCTGTTTGAGCTATACCTATTAGATCTTTACCTGCTAAAATATCAGGAATAGACTTTAATTGAATCGGTGTGGGGGTAGTATATCCTTGCTGAGCAAGCGCCCTTTGAAGCGGTTCAATGAGATTAAGTTGTTGGAATGACATTGTATTGTGTAATTACTCAACAAAACAAGAGGGGTTTTTAAAAGTATGGTAAATTTCACCAAAAATGTTCAAATATTAATGAAATTTACTGAAAAAATAATTTTTCAAATTCAGAGGTATACATTTTTGCAATTTCTTTATCGTGAATAATTAAAACATTTTCATCATTATTTTCATTACCATTTTTACTTGGGTTCATTGAACCTGTAATAACTGTTTCATTGTCTATTATGAAAACCTTATGATGCAATAATCCTGATGAAGCATCGAGTGTGGAGAATGACTTTAGTTTTTCATATTCACTATATTGACTACTTTGTGATTTTTCAAAAATACCTTTTACTTCAATTGATTTACTTTTTTGCAAAATAATATCTCCCACCATATCTGATGTAAACGAGAACTGCATAAAATATATTGAAGATTTCGCATTTGTTAATTCTTCTGCAATGTGGTCTTCACAATCATCTTCTGGACAGAAATAATTTTCAATACTGATGTTGTTAAACAAAATTTGAGCATATTTGACATGAGCATCATTGCCAAATTCCCCCTGCCACATATTGTTAAACTCATCTTCATAATTTTCTGCAAGATATTTTGAAGTAATAAACTGAATATTATTATTATTTTTTCCTGCATCTGTTATGGTCGGGTTCATAGAACCTGTAAAAATTTCCTTATTATCAAAAATACAGAATTTGTCATGCATGTATGCAGAACGCGTATCTGTCTGTATAAATGATAAAGAAATATCTTCTGCATTGTCTTTGTCTATGATGACTTTTACATCTGCAGTACTTTCAGACAATGCATTAATGATGGAATCAACATTTAGATCAAAAAATGCACAATGAATTGAATAATTTGCGTTACTAATTCTTTCTAAAAGCTGTTGTTCACAATTATCTTGAGGACAAAAATAAACTTCAATTGTTCCAACTTCTTGAGGAATTGGAGCGGAAGAGAAATTATTGAACATAATTAAAACAATAGACCCACAAAGAATAAAAAATAATAAAATTAAAAACCATGTTTTCATACATTTTTATTACATACAATCCTTTAAAAAAGTGATTGGGAGAAAATTGAAAAAGTTTCAATTAGTGTTATAAATCATACTTCAGTTTTCTATATAATGACAACTGTTTTAATTATTGATGACGAAAGATCTATTAGAACTATTTTAGAGCGTATTCTTACAAAGGATGGCCATACTGTTGTTACAGCAGCAGATGGTAAAGAAGGTCTTGAAAGACTATTAAACCAACCAATACCTGATATTATTTTAGTTGATTATAATATGCCTAACGTTAATGGAGGACAGTTTCTTACTACAATAATGACTCAGCCCCAATATGAAGGTTATAGAACAATTCCTGTCATTGCAATAGGTGATTTTCCTTCAGAATCCTTATATTTAACAGAAAGACTTCCTAAACCAATTTCAGCTGAGCCTCTTAAACAAATGGTTAGAAAATATTGTCCTTCAAACCCATAATTTTTTAAATAACTTTGTTATTAGTATTATATGCTCATTGACTTTGTTATTCCATTTATTGCGATTTTTCTTGCTGAATTAGGTGATAAAACACAGCTTGCTGTGCTGACTTTGGCAACAAAGCATAAAGAACATTTTTCACTTTTCTGGGGAGCAATGCTGGGATTCTTATTAGTAGATGGACTTGCAATTGTTTTTGGAGACATTATTACTCTTTATATTCCTATGACGTATGTAAAAATTGGTGTAGGAATTCTTTTTATTGTATTTGGAATAGTTGCATTATTCAGTAAAGACGGTGAAATGATAAAAATAAAACAAGGTGCAACATTCAAAACTGCATTTATCGTAATTTTTATTGCAGAATTAGGAGATAAAACACAAATCACTGCAGGATTATTTGCGACACAATACAATCCATACATTGTGTTTTTAGCTGTTATGTGTGCATTAGGATTACTCACTGCATTGGCAATTTTTATTGGCAACAGATTAAAAAATAAAATTAATCAAAAATATATGACAGCGATTAGTGGAATATTATTTATTATTATTGGAGTTGCAACACTCTTCCCTGTTGTAAAAACCATCTTCTAAGAAAGATTTATATAGAATAATTAACAAAAACAACATATTATTCAAAATATTCAAAAAAAGGTGAGAGTATGAAACTTAATGAAACAAAATATAGCTTATATATTGTAGCTATCGTTGGCGTTGTTGCTGCAATTGCACTTCTGATATTAATTCTTAGCAGTGTTGGAACAGCCACAATTTCAGGAGCAGCTGTACAAAGTACAACAACTACTTACACACAATGGACAACATGTTTAGAAACAGGTGATTCAGTTAAATTAGGAAATCACCAAGGAAGTACATTGACTAAATACAATGTTTGCACAGGAGATAATGATAAAATGCTTTCCTATGTCAGCTGTGCACAGGATGTTGATGGATATTACACATATAAGTATAGTAACCCTGTCCAATGTCCAAACATGGAATCATGCAAAATTTGGATTGATAACACTGCATATTGCGGTTAACTCTTTTTTATTTTATTATTTCTTCTAATTTTGAAACAGATATCTCAGAAAGTTCTCGCCCTATTTGAATTGTTTCTTGATACAAATATTTTCCATGATCGGGAGCAACCCACACATAAATTCCAGTTATAATTGCTCCAATTAATCCTAGTTTAAGAAGAGTACTTGCAGTATAACCTCTCTTAACCATTTCATCAATAACATCATAGTCTTCTACTTTCAAAGATACATAATTTGGTTTTTTACTTTTAAAGGTCATACTTACAGAAACGTAAAACGATTTATAAATTTAAAGCAATTATAATTAATAATCCATTAAACTTATTTGTCCTTTCCTTTTATTTTCTTTTACAGGGATTTTTTCAACATCAATTCCAACTTGTTTCTTCAACGATACTGCTAATGCTGGACCAAGAATATGTGTTAACGCAGGAAGATCTATCTTTTTTACATCTCCTATATCTTTAATTTTATTATCATACAATTTACGTGCACGAACCCTGCCAATACCTTCAAATTTGAGAAGAGCAAACAATTCTTCCTTAACCCCTTGCTCAACACGAATACGCAACTTTTGAACGTCTTTTTCTACATCACGCAACTGTAAAAGTTTTGCAAGTTCTGCTGCACTGTATATGAGCCAATCTCCACGATCTTTTTTAGCATGAAGCTCACCTGGACGCACATCAAACTGCTTCAATAACTCTTCTTCTGTTGATTCATTTATCCACTCTTGAAAAAATAATGCAGTCTTTATACTTTTAAGAAACTCATCATACTCTTCATTATATTCTACTGGAGAATCAACCAACAATTCATCAGTATGTTCTATTAACTGCTGTTCAATCTTTTCATATTCTACTTTTTTAATTGTCAATAATGGTCGCAACTCCAACTGCGAACAAAATAACTGAAGAAGAGAAAATGTTGAATATGATTTCTGTGCGGCTGTTTTCATTCCTTCGATTAATTTATGAGCTGTCAAAGGATCAAGATAAAGTTCTGCAACTCTTTTCCCAATACGTGTTGCTTTAAAGGATTCAGTTGCATACTCCAAAGCTGTTGTAAACTCTGATTTAGTAGAAGTTATAAATTCAAACTCATCCAGCAATGCAAGCATTTTATTTATTATTGTTTCTAATCGCTTCATGTCTTTGTATTGATGTGCCCAAAAAGTTTTGCTAAAAAAATTCATAATCTGTTCTTTTGTCCGAACATGCTCTGTTGCAATAAGACTCAACAGATATGTCCTCAAAACAGGTTCAACTGCAAGTTTGGAATAAATTTCTTCAACATCTGCAGTAATAAAATCTTCATAAATTGCATCTTTTTCTGATTCTGTTTTTGCAATAGTAATTGCTTCTCCCCTCGTATCTTTTCCTGGACGGCCTGCACGACCTGCCATTTGATGATATTCAAGAACTGAAATTGACGTTTGACCCCAATTTTTTGAAAAACGTTTAAGATCACGAATTATTGTTCGATATGCTGGAAGGTCAACACCCATTGCCAAAGTTGGCGTACAACATATACATGTAATTACACCGTTTCGAAACCCATTTTCTATTGCTGTTTTTTGCTTTTGCAACAAACCTGCATGATGAAATGCAATGCCTTGCTCAACACATCTTGCTTCTCGTTCACATTGTTTTGTTGACTTTGATAATGCATGAAGAATTGTTTCTGAAACTGGTTTGCAATCATGATGCACTGCTATTTTATCTTTTTTTAATTGTTGTGCAATAAGTTCTGCTGTTTTTTCTGCACTGCTTTTTGAACCGACAAAAACAATAATTTGCTTATTTTGATTTATAGTATCGAGAACAATATTAACAACTGTGTTGTCAGTTACATCTTTAATAGGAATAAGCTGAGACATGAAAAATACAAATATGCAGAGGATTAAAAAGATTGTTGTGGATTATGCAAAAATTTGATAATTAAAAATAATTAAAAAAATTAACTAAAACCACCCCCGCCCCCGTCGTATATTTTCTCGGGATTAAATTTAATCCAGTTACCTGCTCTACTGCAACTCGTAATAGCATTAAGAATCTGTCCCCTCAGAGTTACATATAGGTCACACCTACTTTGACCAAGACATGGATGATAACCTTGTTCTTTTTGAGAAAGTGACTTCATACACCTACCTGTACTCTCTTCAGGCTGTTTTAAAAGATACGGACACTGTTCTAAAAAAGTACTATTAACTCGTTCAAGAATATTACGTGCTTCAGTTATTTCCTGAGTCAATACGTCACTAATTTCTTCTGCTGGCATTTTCCTAACCCCCACTTATTTTATTATTTCTTGAAGTTTCATACTGCTATTATACCTTGTGTCATAAATAGAAAAATTTATTAAGAAATGTCACTTTTCTTATTAAAATGTCACAAATAGAACAAGAGTTCAGGCACATGCTGAGCAGCAAGCCAGAAATAGCAAAATGCTATCAAGAAGGATTAGTCAACAGAAGAGCCCTTGCGCGATATTTAATCCAAAAACAAGTTGCACCAAAAAATCAGTTTGATGCCGTTGTTGCAATGCTCCGACGTTTTCCATTTGAAGAATATACACACAATCAGAAAGAAGCGCGTACATTATTCAAAACAGCACGTATAACCCTGAAAGATAATATTGTTATTCTTGATTTCAAAAAAGATAAACAGATTATTCAAAAACTTCAAAAAATAATCAGCCATATCAATTATGATGCAGGAGATACTCTTAAAATCGTGTTAGGGACATCTTCTGTAAAGGTTTTCATTGATCAAAGAAATCTTGAATTATTGAAAGAGTCGCTAGAAGATTTTACATTAAAAAGTACTATTAAAAAGATTTCTGAAATCAGTCTTCAATTTTCAGATGATGCTATTAAAACTAGAGGGATTGTGAGTATTATTTCAACTGAACTTCTTCTTCATGATATTGTCATAACAGAATTACTTACAGCAAGTCCTGAATTGCTTGTGTACGTCAAAGAAGAACACGTCTTAAAAGCATATGAAGTTGTTAAATCTCTTCAAACATAAAACAAAAACCGCATTAAAATATAATGGATTAAACCAATATAGTGTTTAATAATCATCCAATGACAAAAGAAGTTGAAACACCACTACTTTCACCAACATACGCATTTGTATCTGAAGTTGTTGGATCATATTTTACAGTAATATGAGACGAAGATGGTGAATTGCCTAACAAAATAAGAAGTGCGTCCAATTGCTGGTCTTGAGTTACAGTTAATGTACCGTCAATCTCTTTTTCTATTTTCCACAACCCATTATCCATTTGCGTGACTGTTATTCCTACTTCTGCTTCAGTATTTTCTACAATAAACTGACTATAAAGAAGATTAACTGCCTGCTCTTGTTCAGCGGTCAACGTACCATCTATTTTTAATTTTGATTTTGAACTGACATCT
>JBAZCJ010000086.1:0-6212 GCA_041671005.1 Candidatus Woesearchaeota archaeon
AACATTTTTTTTATCCACCCAAAAAAACTATGATCACGAACTATATCTACTGGAACAATATTATCTTCTTTTTTTTCTTGATCTACAATAACTACCATTTTTTCACCTTCTTTAACAACTTGGTATTTATCTCTAATTGTTTCTTCAATACCTTCTGATGTCTTTAATTTTTCAATATCTTTGGTTATTAAATTCTCCCTATTACGCAGTGTATCAATTTGAGATAAAACCAAATCTTTTTTTTCTGAAACTTCCCTCTCCTTTTCAATTAAACCTATTATACTGTAAGCAAAAACTACTAAAATAAAAAATAGAACCAAAAGTGCTAATGGTGAGTACCAAAAACTATGCATTTTTTTTCTATTGAATTCGGCCATTTTTAATGCTATTATTGTATCATGTTTTTCAATCAAAAGAATAAGAAAAAAATAGAAAGAATTTTTGCAGTTATTTCTGTACTAATGATAATTAGTATGATTATGCTTTATATGCCTGTTTTGTTTAAATAAATAATTATTTATCATTGCTACTTCTCATCATTTTTAGGAACACCTCGTGAGAGATGTTTATTTTTGCACTTGATTGCATCCTCTTTTTACCCTTCTTTTGCTTCTCTAAAAGTTTCTTTTTACGACTAACATCTCCTCCGCCCACAACTTTACTCCCATGCATTAATACATCTTTACGAAAAGCAGAAACTGCTTCTGATGAAATTATTCGACCCAAAGCTTTAGCTTGTATTTTAAAAGCAAATTGCTGTCTTGGAATAATTTTTTGTAATTTTTCAACTTGATATTTAGCTTCTTCTTCAACTCTTCTTCTTGATACAACACGACAAAATGCAGGCATTATTTCATTAGCTAAAATAATATCCATGCGAACAACATCCGCCTCTTTATATTCACCTATTTCATATGATATTGAAGCATAACCTGAAGTTAGACTTTTCATATCATCAAAAAAATTCCTCATAAGTTCACGAAGAGGCATTTCCAAATCTATTGAAGATCTACTGTCTCCAAAATTATCAGTGCTTTTTATTGTAGCTTCATGTTCATACAAGAAAGGCATTAAAAAACTAGTATAGATAGATGGTGTAATAATCTTTACATTAACCCATGGTTCAAAAATTTTTTGAGTTGTACCATCGTCTGGAAAAAGATGTGGAGAATAAATTGTTTCTTCTTTTCCATTTCTAAGAATAACTTTGTAAGTAATTGACGGCATTGTGACAACAAGCTCTAAACTAAATTCTCGATTTAATCTTTCAACTATTATTTCTAAATGTAACATCCCAAGAAAACCACAACGAAAACCTCTACCCAATGTCCCTGAAGATTCTTCTTCGTAAGAAAAAGATGAATCTGATAAACGCAAACGACTCAATGCCTGTTTAAGGTTTGGAAAGTCATCCTGACTTTCAGGATATACAGAAGCCCACACAACAGGTTTTGGATTCATATATCCAGGAAGTGGTAATGCGGGTTTTTTAGCGTAAGTAATCGTGTCACCAACAGAAGCAATACCTGGTTTTTTAATTCCAGTAACTATATAGCCGATTTCACCTGTTCCTATTTCATTTTTAGGTTCTTCTTCTGGAGAAAAAGTACCAACCTCAAGACAAATAAATCTTTCTGAAGAAACAGCAAATAATAGTGATTCCCCCTTCTTAAACTTTCCATCAATTACTCGAACATAAACAATAACTCCTCTGTGGTTGTCATATTTAAAATCAAAAACCAAAGCACGAGCTCCATCAGTTTCGATTATTTCTTTTGGATGTTTTGGGTGAGGAATTCTTTTTATTACTTCAGCAAGTAATTCGGGGACACCAAAACCAGTTTTACCAGAAACCAATAATATTGTGTCTGGATCAATATTAAGCAAAATAGCTACTTCCATTTTAACTTCATCAACCATAGCTAAAGGTGAATCAACTTTTGACAAAACAGGTATAATAACCAACCCAGAATCACGAGCCATTTGTAAGGTAGTAAGTGTCTGAGCTTGGACTCCTTGAGTAGCATCTACGAGCAATATAGAGCCTTCTACAGCCTTTAAAGCACGTGATACTTCGTAAGAAAAGTCTATATGTCCTGGCGTATCTATAAGATTTAATACATATTTTTCTCCATCCAAAATATGCTCCATACGAACAGGTTGCATTTTGATTGTTATACCTCTTTCTCTTTCTAGTTCCATTGAATCTAAAACTTGATCTTTCATTTTACGTTTTTCAATAGTGCCTGTAACTTCAAGCATTCGGTCCGCCAAAGTACTCTTACCATGATCTATATGGGCAATTATTGAAAAATTTCTTATTGAATTGATATTCATAACCTTATACTAGCAAAAAAAGCCTTAAAACAAAAGCTTTACATTATAATTCACCTTGTTCTGGAGCAACAATGTTTTTATTAGATAACTTATGACTAAGAACCTTTATAATATCAAGAAGTTGTTCATTTTTTAGAATAAATAAAACCAAGACACCAGAAAAAATACCTATTAAACCAGACAGGAACCCTTGAAGAAAAATGCCTAAAAAAGTTCCAAGATTAAATATTTGACTGAAGAAATTTAAAGACATATAGGCAAATAACCCCATAGTAACCGAACCTAGAGTACTTTCATAAAAAGTTTTACTCAACATTATCTGCCCTTTTTTAATAAAATCTCTTTTAAACAAAAACCAAATGAAAAAGAAATTAAACAATGAACCCATAGCATAAGCTAGAGGGAGTGCAAGCATTATGGTTCCAGGAACATCTCTAACACGGAGCAGAGTCTCTAACAGATTTAAAGTTTGAGGATAATTTTTAAAAATATATAAAATAATATAAGCAAAAATAATAACCATCAAAGATGATATAACATTTATAATAAGAGGTTTCTTTGTTTTTGCTGCAGCATAATAACCTCTTACAAATAAAAGAACTAAACTTTGAGTTGCTAAAGATATAATAAAAAGTGAAATTGCTGCTGCTGTAAGTCTAGTATCAGCCCAAGAAAAAGCATTCGCTCCAAGAATTACACGAACTATTTGAGCACGAAGAATAGCAATTAAGGATATAACGGGAAGAGTCCAAAAAATTATTTGTTTTGCTGCTCCAATAATATGTTCAATAAATTTATCCATATCTTTCATGGAAAAAGACCTAACTAACACTGGAAAAGCAGCAACTGAATATGAAATTCCTATTATACCAACGGGGACAGATTGTAAATTAAATGAAAAAGTAAAAAGCGAAATTGAACCTTCTTTTAAAGTTGAAGCCATAGCAATTAAAACAATAAAAGCTAAACTATTACAGGAAAGTGCCAATGTTCTAGGAAGAGATAGCTTCATAACATCAAATATCTCTTTCCAGTTAATTTTAAAAGTTAAACTAGGAAATAAACCATGTTTAATAACAACTGGAATTTGAACGCATAAATGCATTACTGCTCCAAAAATAACACCAAATGCTAATCCATAAACTCCCCATATGGGATACAGAAAAATAATTCCAAAAAGTATTCCTAAATTATAAAAAATAGGTGAAAGTGAAAAAATGAAAAAATTTTTAAACAATTGAGTTACTGAACCTATCAAATTTGATAGACCAATAAATATTGGGGAAAGTAACATTATACGACTCGTAACAACAAGAGATGATATTTGTTCTGGAGAAAAACCAGGGGCTATATACCTAGCAATAAATGGCATTAATATTGCAACAATCAAACTTGCCGCAACCATAAACATCATATAAGCACTAAAAACATTACTCAAAAAATGTTGGGCTTTTTTATTACCGTCATCCCCTTTTATTCTATCCATTAAAAATGGAAGAAGAACCGTGACTGAAGCAAGTGAAGCAATAGAAATATATAAGAAATCAGGAATGCGAAAGGCCGCGTAATAAGTATCGAGAATTGTTCCTGGACCAATAACACTTGCTAATGTTCTGTCTCGAATAAGACCTAATACTTGAGAGAGAAAAGCGAAACCGCCAAGTAATAAGGCGGCTTCGTTTATCCCATTAAATTCTTTATTGAAGAATGTTAGAATTTTCTTAGGCATTACAGAAAACTATTATTGTCCCTGTGTTGGTAATTTTTCAGTATTATCTTTTGTTGTTGCTTTTTTTGCATCAGGAGTATTAGTTGTTGTATCAACTACTGGTGCAGTTGGAGCTCCAACTCTTGATAAAGAATCAATAGCATCTTTTACATCTTGGTTTCCAGGCAATACTTCTGTTAAAATTTTAAATTGAACTAATGCATCACTTACACGATTAACTTTTTGATAGGACTTACCTAGGAAATATCTAGCATTCCAATAAGAGTTATCGAGAATCACAGCTTGTTCAAATGCACCAACAGCTCCAGAGTAATCAGCAGCATTATATCTCAACAATCCTAATCTAAAGAATATTGTTGCATCTCCTGAATTCAATTGAGCAGCTTTTTCTACTTGCTTGATAGCAGCAGCTGAATTTCCTTCATTAGTTTCAATTTGAGCTAACAAGAACAAAGCATCTGAATAATTCAATTTGAGATCAAGAGCTTGTTGTATTAATACTCTTGCTGCCTCATTATTCTTTTTGGCAACTTCTAATTGGGCTTTTGCAAGTATGATGGAAGGATTGTTTGGTGCTAACTGTATAGCCTTATCATAAGAAGCAATTGCACTTTCGTAACTATTTTCTACGGAAAGAGCTAGAAGTGAAGAATATATATTACCCAAATTAACATAGTTTAGATATTGTTTTGGATTTTGACCAACAGCGAGGGTTGCAGCATTTTGTGAATAATTTATCAACTGCTGAAGACTTGCTTTTAGAGTATCTCCAGAAACATTTTTATCATTAACCAAGACTCCTATTTGAGCTATGTATACTTGTGATAGTGTACGGTAATAAACATCATTTTTATCCAAAGAAATTGCATTTGTTAACATTTTTTCTGAACGAACTAGGGATTCTAAAGTATTGTCAGTTTTCAATCCTTTTGAGAAATATATTACTGAAGTAAACTTTTCTACATATAAATATGTAACTGAAAGTGTCACAATCATAAGAACCATTAAAGAAAGAATCGCAAAGAAACTATTTCTTGGATCATTTAAGAATGAATATTCTTTTATAGGGACTACTTGTCTATAAACTAGTATTCCAATCAAAATACCACTTGAAGCAAAAGCTAACATTAACATTATAATATTTGGTGTATATATTATGAATGTAATCCATGAATAAAGAGAAATCATGAATGTTGTCAAAATAAAGTAATTTGACAATGGATCCTTAAGAGCAACTCGAAGTGATTGAATACCTCTCATGAAATAAATAATGAAAAATGCAATCCATGCAAGTAAACCTAAAATTCCAGTTGTTACAACAAAAGTAGAAAGTGTACTATATCCTTCATTGAAGTTTGTATCCCAAAATACAGTTTGTGCAATATCCTTTGGTTGCCATAATGCCCAATCTATAACAAAAGTATTAGGACCTGTTCCGAATGCTGGGTTATGTTTAATAGACTTATATGCAATTTGAGCTGTAGTAGTAATAGAAGGACGAACTTCTGGATTTGAAAGATTTATGTATTTTGAAATTAAACCACCAAGAGAATTACTTCCAACCAAAAATGATAGACAGAAAAATACTACGACTAAAGCCGCAAATGGAAATCTCTTTTTATCTCCACCTCCATGAACGATATGAATACCTGCGTGCTGAATCGAAACACTGTAAACAAAGATAATTATTGAAAATACTCCTACTAATAACCAGACTAGTGGTATATTGATAACTACAAGGAAAAATAGACCTGTAACCAAAAGAAAATATTGAACAACAAGGAAAAAACCTTTTGTTTTTAAAAATTCAAGAGTGAAAAGTGATAGCAATATAATCAAACCAAACAATAATGCAAAGTTATTCCAACTTCCAACAAGATTACCTGAAGATATACCTTGCAATAGACCTGGAAGAAAACGACCGAAACCAATAAACATATTTAGAAGTTCAAAAACAGAAAGGATCAATGCTCCTAAAAATAATGCTCCAACGAAATACCATAATCTTTTTTCTGTTTGGAAATACATAGATGACAAGAAAAAGATAACATAAAGTATCAACATTGACCCAAATGTTCCCATTTCAAAACCACTACCGAAGAGTGATACGTACAATGAAGACGAGAAAAACGAGGCAATCAAAAAA